>JANMYN010000289.1:0-5676 GCA_031382195.1 Betaproteobacteria bacterium | reverse complement strand
CGCGATCGTGCAGGGCGTGCTCGACTACGTGCAGCAGCGCAAGCAATTCGGCAAACCGATCGTCGATTTCCAGGCCGTACAACTGCGACTCGCGGACATGGCGATGAAAGTGGAAGCCGCACGCCTGCTGATCTACCAGGCGGTGTGGAGCGCATCCGAGGGCATGCCCTCCATCAGGCAAAGCTCCATCGCAAAATGCTTCACCAATGAAATGGTGCGCGAAGTCACCGGCCACGCGTTGCAGATGATGGGCGCCTATGGATACAGCAAGGCGTTTCCGATAGAGCAGCGCATGCGCGACGCCCGGGGATGGGGCATTGCCGGCGGCGCAATCGATATCCAGAAGACGAATATCGCCTCGGCACTGATCGGCCGGCGCTTCGATCAGCGCCGTTGAGGAACGATAGCGGCGGCTGTTTTCGTGGCACCGAAATTAAAACGTCCTGTCTCTCCCGGCACTACCTTTTAGTCACCCCTTCGCTCATAAGCTCCTTCCCCAGCGTGCGGGGGTAGGCTAATGGGATGGGGGCGCATGCTTGCGTGGATCTTGCGGGATTCACCCTCAGCGGTGGGCGAACATTTCCTTGTTGACGACGTGATCCATGTTGGGCTGGCCATCGAGGACATCGAAAAGGTTCTGTACGGTTGCCACCGCCATGCGATCGAAGGATTCGATGGTCACACCCGCCATATGAGGGGCGGTCATCACGTTCGGCAAACGAAGCAGCGGATTGTCCGCAAGGGGCGGCTCCCGATCGAACACGTCCAGCCCAGCACCCGCGATGGTGCCCCGGGTCAGCGCAATATGCAGCGCGGCTTCATCCACGATGCCGCCGCGCGCGGTGTTGACGAGATACGCCGACGATTTCATGCGCGCAAGGCGGGCGCCGTTGAACATACCGATGGTCTCGCGGTTCTTCGGGCAATGGATGGTGACAAAGTCAGCGTGGGCCAGGGCGGAATCCAGGTCGCCAACCGGCACGCAGCCCACCGTCGTGATTGTCTTCGCTGCGACGTAAGGGTCGTAGGCGAGCACCGACATGCCCAGGGCCAGGCAGGCCTTGGAGATTCGCCTGCCGATGCGGCCAAATCCGACCACCAGCAGCGTCTTGCCGAAGAGGTCGACCGGCAATTCCTTCAGACGGTCTGCCCAGCGGCCTTCGCGCACCATGGCGTGCAAGGCCGGGCCCCGTTTGGCGAGTGCGAAGATTAAGAACAACGCGTGCTCCGCGACCGAGGGCGAGTTGGCGGTGCCCGTCACCATCAGCGGAATGTGGTGCTTCGTCAGGGCGGCCACATCGACCGTGTCGTAGCCGACGCCGATGCGGGCAACAACACGCAGGTCCGGCGCGGCTTGCAGCTCGGCCTCCGCAAACGCAGTGAGGCCCAGCGCTACGCCGTGCGCATCGCGCAGCAGGGCGTGAAACGCCGGCGTGGGCATGTTGAACTCGAACGGGATCGCCTCGATGTCGGCACGCTTCTTGGCCAACTCCCAGCCCGCACGCGCCATCGTCGAAGGCAGCAGCAGTTTCATTTTGTCGTTACGCATGGTCGCAAGATTCCTGAAATTAGATGTTTCGCCACAGAAGATAATGGCAGAAAACGACGTCCCGGAATAAATGCTGCAAGGATCGCCAGAGCGCCCGGCTTGGCGCGCTGTATTTTACGCAACATGCCGGCTTGTCGTTGTATGGCGACGGTATTGCACGCGCGCCCGTGCTGGTATCGCTTGACGAAGCTGCAACCCGGTCGGATCATCATCATCGTGTACACCAACAGGAGGCACGCTCCTATGCAGATCAAACCGATCACTGCCGCAGCGGGTGCACTCGCCTGCATGCTTCTCGGATATGCGTCCATCTCAGCAGGCGCGCCCGACAGATCCGGCGCGGCCGTGACCAACGGCGACCACTCGCCAAGGTTCGGTGAACTTGTCATCGTGGCGGCGATGTCAGACGAAAAGGCCGGCATGAGGATTGGGCAAGAGCACATGGCGAACACCGAAAAGCCGGCCGCCGCTGTGTCTGTTCGCAATTCGCGGCCGAAAATGGATCACCACAGGGACGCCCGTGCCTGCCTCGAAGCGGTGAACAACAAAGCGGTCATCAAGTGCGCAAATAAATACCGCTAGAGAACCGGGCTCGCGACCGCGTTCGGCCGGGGCGGCGCTGACTGCCATTCGGAAATTTCATCAGGCGCTCGAGTCCCCTGGTACGGTCGTATACGCCAACTTCACAAGGCAGATCAGAAGTTTCGGCCCATGCCAGGGCGAACACTATTGCCTGGCTCCTAGTCGGAAACAGAATTGGCTGTTTGCCAGGGCTTAGGCTCTACGCACCAACCGGTTGAAGCGTAAGGTAAGACTTTCACCATGCTTGCGATGGTCCGGAGCGATTATGACAAGCTTCAAACCAGGTCTCGTAACGGGCAAGTCTTTCGGCGTCGCGATTGGCCAATGCCTCGCTTAACTCTTTAATCTCCGCGGCCGATAACTCACGCAGCCATTTGACGATGGCGTCCAAATCCCGCCCGGCGGTCGCCGCGCGGCTCGACATTCTTGATTGACGGTTGGCGTTGAACATCGGCCTCTCCCCTCTTGAGTAGCCATATTGTCTTGGCCGGAAAGTGCCAACGCGAATTTCGTGCCATCGAACTGAGCCTCTCTTGGCTGGCCGTTGATCGCCGATGCACAGGGGCGGGCGCTAAAAACCTCGTATTGATGGCGATGATCTGACAGCCTTTGACGAAAAATTAACACCGCCCGGCAATCCGGCGGCTTGAGGGCGAGGCTGGCGCGGCGCGGAAAGACCGATCTTGCTGAAGTCGTTTCTCTACTAATTGAGGAGATTGTCCGCCATGGCACGACCTCGAGGCACTCGTCCACTTATAAGCTCCTTCCCCTGCAAGCGGGGGGCGGGGATGGCGGCAAGCTTGCCGTGCATTTGCAGAATTCTCCAATCTTGACCCCGTTGCGCTTTAAGTGTTCCCTGGTCCCGCGCAAGCAGAGAGCGGAATCTAGCTCCTTAAAGTTGTGCCATGAGCGGCTGTCCTTGTATTCTTGAAAAGCGGACGCAAAAGGCAACGCCTGCCCCTGTCGTGCTCGTGCGGTCTGCTTCACTCATCATGGTCAATTAACGGAAAATACACCATGGGTTCGGATTTTTCCTACGATCCGGTGACGGCGCTCGATGAGGCGAGTGCAACCGGCGAGACCGCTGCGATCTTCGCGGATATCCGGCAGACGATGGGGATCCCTTTGCTGACGTCGATCTGGCGCGGACTGGCCGGTATGGACGCGAGCCTGTCCAAGGTTTGGGCCCTCGCGAAACCGATTTATTGCAGCGGCTTGCCGGAAGTCGCGCTTGCCCGTCTCATCGCCCGCGCCGAGCTTCCGCTGCCCTTGCCGTTGGTAGAAACGCAGCTTGCATGCGTTGGCATCGGCCCGCGCGATCTCGACAGCATCCGCGCCATTGTCGGCGCCTACAATCGTTCCAACGGATTGAATCTGGTCGCATTGGCCGCGCTGGTCACGCCACCGGCAAAAGATCACGCAAATACGGCCGAAAAAATCAGCGCACCAGTATGGCCACCCCTGCCGCTGCTGCTGCCGCGCGAAGCGATCAACGATGACACCTGGAATCTTATCCGTCACGTCAACGCGTTCGGCGCGCCGGGCATCGACTCCAATGTTGCCACGCTTTGGCGGCATTTGGCGCATTGGCCGGGGCTGCTCGCGCTGATCTATACCGCGTTCGTCCCGCTGCAGGCAAGCGGCACGATCGCCGCAGCGGCTGCGCGAGTCGTAAACTTGGCACGCGAGGAAGGCGCTCGCATGGCGCACTTGCGTCCCGCAGCCTTAGACCTGCCACAACGGGCACGCGACACGCTCTGCGACTACATCAACCAGCCCACCCATGTCAGCCGCATGGTGACCCTGGGCCACGCGCTGGCAAAGTGGTTGGCGTAGGGTTTAACTGAAAACGGGGTCAGCTCAGACTGACCCCATTTTCTCGACAATTTCTCGACGTCTCGGATTGAGCCACGTTCCCCACCTTCTCGTGCATCCAATCCATGAACAAAAGAACCGTCCTCATCCAGGAACCTGACCGTCTGCGCATGTTGGCGCCCCGCACGGGCCGCGTGCGTGCCGTGCCTGACACCGACACGTTCAATGAAATCGACGATCAGTTCGCCGTCGTGCAGACGATCCTTTCGCCTGAACGCATCCGGCTCGAAGCCATCTATGCCGCGCCGTTCATCAACGAAAGATCGCGCAGCCCGGGCCACGGCATGCAACTGAGCTTCGAAGAGATCGGACGGCTGCTGGAACGCCTGGGCAAGTCGCCAGACGGCATGGTGCACGCGGCGTCACGGACTATGTCGGGCCCGAGAAGCGGGCGCGCAAGGCTGCCGCTGTGGACGACCTCATCGCGCGGGCGCGCAGCGCCATGCCGGACGAGCCGCTGTATGTCGTCGCGATCGCCGCGATAAGTAACGTGGCTTCGGCCCTGCTGGCGGCGCCCGATATCGTAGAGCGCGTGGTCGTGATCTGGTTGGGCGGCCACGCGCTGGAATGGCCGAATCAGGCCGAGTTCAATCTCAGGCAGGACGTCGGCGGCGCGCAGGTGCTCTTCGATTCGGGCGTACCCCTGGTGCTGGTTCCGTGCATGGGGGTGGTGTCCCATTTCCACAGCACCATTCCGGAGATCGACCGATACGTGCGCCCGCATGGGCGCATCGGCGAATTCCTGGCTGCGCGCTTTGCTGAACTGGCGACCGAACGCGGCCTGTCGCCGGTGGGCTGGTCCAAGGTCATTTGGGACATGGTGGCCGTCGGCTGGCTGCTGAACGCAGACTGGGCGCCCAGTGTGCTGGTGCCATCGCCGATCCTGACCGATCAGATCACGTACAGCGCCGACCGTACCCGGCACTTGGTGCGCTACGTTACGCAGGTGCGGCGGGATCCGATCTTTCAAGACTTCATCGAAAAACTGTCCGCAGCGGCCGGCAATACCGTTGACGAAAAAGAGAAGCGGTTGTTCAATACTTGAAATGAGCGGCGCGACTTTAGCTCGCGCTGTCTAATGACCGACGGGAGCAAGGCTGCCCGTCCCGATGAGGGACCGGCCCTCGACTGTCCTCCCAAGCGCCAGCGATCGACCCCGAAATCCGCCAGGATTTCCAACCATTCATAATCCCGGCATTGCCATAATTTCCATAACCTCCACGGTAGCCCCAGGCATGCTGAGATGCGGATTGTCACGAAACAGCGCCGCAGCTGCTTCGTACGATTCTGCCTGCACGATCGAGTAACCGCCTATATCGTTTTTGGTATCAGTTACGCCGCTTTTCGCGACCCGCTTTGTCTTTCCGGCAGGGCCACCATGGTCTGCAAAACTGGCCATATGTTTTTTCATCCAGGCCTGCCACTCTGCCATGCTCTTTTTTCTATCCTCCGCACTGGTACTCGCCATCATTTTTTGCATTTCTCCCATATCCATTCTGTACAGCGCCAGGAATTTTTTCATGAGTTTCTCCTTTAGTGGACTATCAACTGCATTTTTCACGTCGGCACGGAGAGCATTTGCGTGACGGCGGGTTGTTGCTGCCAGTGTTTCTATTCGAGCAGCAATACGGGAGCTCGTTGAATACGGGCTGTGAGCCCGCTGCCGGTCT
>JANMYN010000262.1:0-1562 GCA_031382195.1 Betaproteobacteria bacterium | reverse complement strand
TTCCATGTCGTCGGCGCTTCGCCGGAAATCCTGGTCAGGCTGGAGAGCGGCATCGTCACGGTCCGGCCGATTGCCGGTACGCGGCCACGCGGAGCGACCCGGGAGCAGGACATTGCCCTGGAGCAGGAACTGCTGGCCGATCCGAAAGAGCGGGCCGAGCACGTAATGCTGATGGACCTCGGCCGCAACGATATTGGACGCGTGGCTGAAACGGGAAGCGTTCGCGTGACCGAAAGCATGACTATCGAACGCTACTCCCATGTGATGCATATCGTTTCCAACGTAGAGGCGAAGCTCAAGAAAGGCCTGGATGCGATGGCCGTCCTGAAAGCGACCTTCCCCGCCGGGACGGTCAGCGGCGCGCCCAAGGTGAGAGCCATGGAGATCATCGACGAACTCGAACCGAGCAAGCGGGGCATTTATTCCGGCGCCGTCGGCTATCTGGGCTTCAACGGTGATATGGACCTGGCCATCGCATTGCGCACGGCGGTGGTGAAAGACGGACAACTGTACGTTCAGGCCGGCGCGGGCATCGTCGCCGACTCGGTGCCCGAAAGCGAGTGGACCGAAACGCAGATCAAGGCACGCGCCTTGCTGCGCGCGGCGGAAATGGCGCAGGCCGGCCTCAACACGAAACAGAACTAAGAGCGTTTACCGCGGAGGACGCGAAGGACGCAGAGGAAAAGCATGAGTGAATCCAAGATGGGTAAGATTACTCCGGCAGATATCATCGAGGTTCGGACTGATTGGGCGAACGCTGACTGCAGCATGATTTCCAACGGCAACTACTCGAATGTCAGGAGTTCCTGTTTTTCCTCCGCGTCCTTCGCGTCCAAAAAGGGTACTCCACGCTGCGCGAGGGTATCTGCGGTGAGAGGTGTTCTTTTATGTTGTTGATGATCGACAACTACGATTCGTTCACCTACAACCTGGTGCAGTATTTCGGTGAACTGGGCGAGGATGTCAGGGTGGTACGCAACGATGAAGTGACCGTGGAACAGATCGCGACGATGAATCCCGATCGTATCGTCGTTTCACCAGGCCCATGCACGCCCAATGAAGCGGGGGTGTCGGTGCCGGTCATTCGCCATTTCGCCGGAAAAATTCCCCTGCTGGGTGTCTGCCTTGGCCACCAGAGCATCGGCCAGGCATTCGGCGGCCGCATTGTCCACGCCAAACAACTGATGCATGGAAAGGTTTCGGAAATCCGCCACAAGAATACTGGCGTGTTCCGGGAATTGCCCGATCCGCTCATCGCGACGCGCTATCATTCCCTGGTCATTGAGCGCGAATCGCTGCCGGACTGCCTCGAAGTGACGGCCTGGACCGACGACGGCGAAATCATGGGCGTGCGCCACAAGGAGTTGGCAGTCGAGGGCGTGCAGTTTCACCCCGAGTCCTTTCTCACCGAACGCGGCCACGATCTGCTCGCCAATTTCTTGCGAACCTGAGAATAATGCTCACCGCCAGGGACGCCAAGGACGCCAGGGAAAAGCAAAATCTGGGAGTCGATAGTCATGCAACCGTGAGACTGCTGCAGCGCAAAACCCGGCGCAAGGTGT
>JANMYN010000194.1:0-1904 GCA_031382195.1 Betaproteobacteria bacterium | reverse complement strand
GATTCATCCGACTTCACCAGTTTCTCGAACTGCTGGCGCTCGAATGCAACGCCCTTCGCGAACGGCAGGCTGGTTGCAGCCTCGACGCATGCGGCGATCGCCAGCGGCGCCGGATATCCACGCCACGCCTTGCCGATGCGCTCGCGTGCACCAGCAAAGAAGGCATCCGCGGGCTGTTGAAGCTGTGCCGTCAGCTGGCTCGCTCGGCGGGCGCCTTGGCCCTCTTTCAAAAGCCGGTTGGTGTACGCGACCGCTGCGGCACGCAGATCGCCGGTAACGACTTCGTCCACGAGGCCTGATTCCTTCGCTTTTTCGCTTGAAATCGGATCCCCGGCGACCATGAAGTCCAGCGCCTTCTCCACGCCCATCAGCCGGGGCGCCCGTTGAGTCCCGCCCGCGCCCGGGAGGATGCCGAGCTTGACTTCCGGCAGGGCGATCTGAGCACCGGTCAGCGCGATCCGATAATGGCAGCCCAAGGCCAGTTCCAGGCCGCCGCCCATGGTGGGTCCGGATACGGCAGCGACGATCGGCTTGGTCACGGTATCCATGTAGGCCAGGACATCGGCAAGCGTGGCCTTGCCCGGATCGTAGGGTTTGCCGAATTCGCTGATGTCGGCGCCGCCGCTAAAGTTGCGTGCGCCGCCAATGATCACGAACGCGCGCACATGGTGATCGTGGTCGCCCTCCTTGAGGGCATCCAGAATGCCCTGAACCAGACCCTTGTTCACCGACAGCGCATTGACCGGAGGATTATTCAGCGTGATGACGCCGACGCTGCCCTGCTTCTGATAGTCGACTAGTGACATGACAATATTCCTCAAGGCCACCGAGGACACACGGGCGCGGAGAATTTTAACAACCGGGCCCCGGCGACTGTTCTAGGGACTGCGTCCTGCCTATGTTTCCCGGGTCAGTGCGACCTGGACCCTTCGTCCGGGTTTCCCTCTGGCGTCCGTGCTCTAGGTGACAAGTTAATTAGACTTCCAGCCATTCCTTGCGAATGGTCTCGTTTGCGCGCAAATCATCGGGCGTGCCTTCGAACACGATCTGGCCATGGCCCATGACGTACAGGCGCTGCGATATCTTCAGCGCGATGGTCAGCTTCTGCTCGACCAGCAGAATGGACACGCCCCGGCTCTTGATCTCCTCGAACAGTTTCGCCACCTGCTCGACGATTTTCGGCGCCAGGCCTTCCGTCGGCTCGTCAATCATCACCAGGTCGGGATCGCCCATCAGGGTGCGGCACAACGTCAACATCTGCTGCTCTCCGCCGGACATGACACCGGCCGGTGCATCCGCCCGATCCTTGAGCCGCGGAAACAGCGCGTACATGTCGTCGATGCTCCAGCGTCCCTGCTGGCGCGAACTCTTCATCCCCAGCACCAGATTCTGCTTTACGGTCAGCGACGGAAAGATATCGCGGCTCTCGGGCACATACCCCAGGCCCTTGCGCACGACCGTGTAAGTCTTGCGTCCGTTGATTTCCTCGCCCTTAAACTTCACTGAGCCGGTGCAATCGACCTGACCCAGAATCGACTTGATGGTCGTGGAACGGCCGACGCCGTTGCGGCCCAGCAGGCTGACGATCTCCCCCGGCCCAACCTGCAGGTGAACGCCATGCAGGATGTGGCTCTTGCCGTAGTACGCGTGGAGGTCTTTGACTTCAAGCATGGCTTTAGTGCTGCTCGGTACCGAGATAGGCTTCCTGCACCGCCTTGTTGCCGCGGATTTCCTGCGGCGTCCCGCTGGCGATCACTTCGCCGTAGACCAGCACGGAAATGCGGTCTGCCAGATTGAACACGACGCTCATGTCGTGCTCGACCATGATCAGCGTGCGGCCCTGTGTCACCTTGCGGATCAACTCCACTGCCTCATCCGTCTCGCTGCGGCTCATGCCCGCAGTC
>JANMYN010000165.1:0-5182 GCA_031382195.1 Betaproteobacteria bacterium | reverse complement strand
CTTGCCGTACTGAAGCTCGGAAACCTTCTGCCAATCGCCCTTGCGCTTGGCGGCCTCCATTTCCAGCTTCAGCTTCTCCAGTTCTTCCTTTATGTGCTGCGAACCCTGTACCTGGGCTTTCTCGGCTTTCCAGATTTCTTCGAGGTCTGCATATTCACGCTCGAGTTTCTTGATTTCATCCTCGATCAGCGCAAGGCGTTTTCGCGAGGCTTCGTCCTTCTCCTTCTTTACCGCGTCGCGCTCGATCTTCAACAGGATGATGCGGCGGTCGAGTTTATCCAACTGTTCAGGCTTGGAGTCGATTTCCATCTTGATGCGGGCCGCCGCTTCGTCGATCAGATCGATTGCCTTGTCAGGCAGAAAGCGGTCGGTGACGTATCGATGCGAAAGCTCCGCCGCAGCCACGATCGCCGGATCGGTGATTTCCACGCCGTGATGAACTTCGTACTTCTCTTTCAAGCCGCGCAAAATGGCAATGGTGCTTTCAACGGATGGCTCGTCGACCAGCACTTTCTGAAAGCGACGTTCCAGCGCGGCGTCCTTCTCGATGTATTTGCGATACTCGTCGAGTGTGGTTGCGCCGACGCAGTGCAGTTCGCCGCGGGCCAGCGCCGGTTTGAGCATGTTGCCCGCGTCCATGGCGCCCTCGGCCTTGCCCGCGCCGACCATCGTGTGGAGTTCGTCGATGAACACGATAACGCGCCCTTCTTCCTGCGAGAGTTCCTTGAGCACGGATTTGAGCCGTTCTTCGAATTCTCCCCGGTACTTGGTACCCGCCAGCAATGCTGCCATGTCGAGGCTGAGAACGCGCTTGCCTTTCAGCGTCTCCGGAACTTCTTCGTTGATGATGCGCTGAGCCAGGCCTTCAACGATGGCGGTCTTGCCCACGCCCGGTTCGCCGATGAGCACGGGATTGTTCTTGGTTCGACGCTGCAGGATCTGAATTACTCGCCGGATCTCGTCGTCGCGACCGATCACCGGATCGAGTTTGCCCGCGCGGGCGCGCTCAGTCAGGTCGAGGGTATATTTCTCCAGCGCTTCGCGCTGCCCTTCGGCTTCCTGACTCTGCACGCCCTGCCCCCCGCGCACGGCCTCGATTGCCTGGTCGAGCGCCTTTTTGCTGGCACCGTGACTCTTGAGCAGTTTCCCGATCTCGCCTTTATCATCCGCCAGGGCAAGCAGAAAAAGTTCAGATGCGATGAACTGGTCGCCGCGCGTCTGCGCTTCCTTGTCTGTCACGTTCAGAAGATTGCCGAGCTCCCGGGATACACTGACTTCGCCGCCGTGGCCCTGCACTTTCGGCAAACGGCTGATGGCAGCGCGCAAGGCCTCCTTCAGAGGGGCCACGTTGGCGCCTGCACGCGCGAGTAGGGAAGATGTCCCGCCGTCGCTTTGCTCCAGCAATGCGAGCAGCAGGTGATGCGGTTCGATATAGGGATTGTCTTGACCTACCGCCATGCTCTGGGCATCGGCAAAGGCCTGCTGGAAGCGTGTTGTGAATTTGTCGAAACGCATCTTCGAACCTCGATAGGGTTTGCCTTAAGCAGTTGTCGCCTAGATGGGGCAACGTCCGCCGGATTTCAACACTTGGGCGCTGCCGGACGGACGACAGTATTGCCGCTCAGCCGAAAAACTGGCAAATTTCGCCTTCCTCTATCTTGTTCAATACCATGCTCATCAGGCGATCTTGCTTAACCATGGTGCTGGCTGCCACGACGCTGTTCGCTCAGGCGGACCAGACCATTGAGGCCCGCGCTCTGGCCTCGCAGATGATCCAGCAGCTCGGTGCCGCGTTGAAGAAGGAACTCGCTGCAAACGGGCCGGTCGGCGCCGTTTCGGTCTGCCGTGACGTCGCGCCAGCTTTAGCCGGAGATTTATCCAGAAAATCCGGTGGGCGCGTCGCGCGGGTCAGTCTGAAAACCCGCAATCCCTTACTGGGAGATCCTGACGTATGGGAGCAGCGCGTATTGGCGGAATTCGACCGCCGCGCTGCGGCCGGAGAGAAAGCCGAGTCCCTGGAATATTCCGAGACGATCGATGAGCCGCTCGGACGTTACTTCCGCTACATGAAGGCGCTCCCGGTACAGCCGTTGTGTTTAACCTGTCACGGGGCGGCGGAAAATATTCCCGAAGATGTCAAGGCGAGACTCGCAATCGAATACCCGCACGATCGGGCCACGGGCTACGCGCTTGGTCAGGTGCGCGGTGCCGTTACCATCAAGCAGCCGCTTGGGGCCGCTCAGTGACCTTCCGCTCACTTTTCTCTGAATCTTCGTTTGCCCAGGCAAGCTAAGCCAAGGTGGTAACAGACGGCCGCAGTTCCTGTTTGATCTTCGGGTAAGGATAGAGCATGTTGAACGCGACGCTCTGATTGGCGGACTCCACGATGCGCACGTGCTCGCGCCGCAGTTCCCGCGCATGCCGGCAGCCGCAGGAATGCGCGATCATGTCGATCTCCTTGTTCATGTTGGACACGTAGTTCGCCACACGCTGATACTTTTCCTCCACGACCAGGCCACGCTGCAATCGCTTGTTGTGGGTGGTAACGCCGGTCGGACAGGTATTCGTATGGCAGCGTAACGCCTGGATGCAGCCAAGGGCGAACATGAAGCCGCGCGCCGTGTTGATGAAATCTGCGCCCGCACACAATGCCCAGGCGGCTTTTGCCGATGTCACCAGCTTGCCTGCTGCCACGACCCGAATGCGTTGTCTGAGCCCCGATTCTATCAAGGCATCCACGACCCTCGGCAAACCTTCGGCTATCGGCAGGCTCATGTGATCGGCGAGCGCCTGTGGCGTCGCGCCGCTGCCCCCTTCACCGCCGTCGATAATCAGAAAATCCGGTGCTGCTTCGAGGCCACGCCGCAATACGGCGTTGCATAAATCGTTGATAAACACCCAGCCCCCGATCGCGGTCTTCACGCCGACGGGCCGGCCGGTCAAGTCACGGATCAGGACGATACGGTCGAGCAGGTCGTCGACACTGGCAATATCCCGATGACGATTCGGGCTGATCGAATCCTGACCAGCTGGAATGCCGCGAATTCCGGCGATCTCGGCCGTTACTTTCGATCCCGGCAATACGCCGCCTTTGCCGGGTTTTGCTCCCTGCGACAACTTGATCTCGAATGCCTTGACGACTTTTCCGAGTTCTTTTGCGCGCGCAGGCGAGAACGTTCCGTCATGATCCCGTATACCGTAGTTGGCCGTGCCGACTTGCATGATTACGTCGGCTTGCCCTTCCAGATGATAAGGTGCCAATCCGCCTTCTCCGGTGTCGAGCCAGCATCCGGACATTTCCGCGCCGCGGGACAGTGCCTGCACGGCAGGCTGCGATATTGCCCCAAAACTCATGCCGCTGATATTGACGACGGAGCGCGCCTCGAATGGAAAACGGCAATATCCCTCCCCGATCACCAACGGCGGCGTGGGCAGCCGATCTTCTTCCAGTACGGGGAACGGCGCATTAACGAAAATGATCGAACCGGGCTCACGCAGATCGATGGTCGAACCGAAGCCGATGATGCCCCCCTCGCCTTTTGCCAGCCGGTAAACCCAGCCTCTGGTGGCGCGATTGAAGGGCATCTCATCGCGGTCGCCTGCAAAGAAATACTGACGGAAGTACTCCCCCTGCTTTTCGAAAAAATAGCGCAGGCGGCCGATCAGCGGATAGTTGCGCAGGACGGTGTGCTTCTTCTGCGTGATGTCCTGGATGAACCAGAACACCAGCAGACCAATCAGCGACAGACCGAGAATGGTTCCGATCCCGTAAGACAAAACACCCATCAGTCCCGACATCAATGTCTCCCCGCTATGTCAGAGTAAAATGCCGCCTCCATCATAGGGGATAGACTTGGACTTGGCATCCGAAATCCGGAAAGACGTCGAGCGAGCCCTGCACGAGGACGTTGGCACAGGCGATGTAACGGCCAGTCTCATACCTGCATCCGAAAAAGCACAGGCGCGCGTAGTCACGCGCGAACCCGCGGTGCTCAGTGGGGCAGCATGGTTCGAGGAATGTTTCCACCAGATTGATCGTGAAGTCGGGGTTCACTGGAATGTGCGCGACGGGGATCGGCTGGTACAAGGTCAGGTTGTGTGCGAAATAACAGGTCGCGCGCGCAGCGTGTTAACCGGCGAGCGCAGCAGCCTGAATTTTCTGCAGACACTGTCGGCTGTGGCGACGACCACCCGCGCATTCGTTGACGCCGTAGCCGGCACCAACGCCGCTATCCTCGATACGCGTAAGACGCTGCCCGGACTCAGATATGCGCTCAAATACGCCGTGCGTTGCGGAGGTGGCAGCAATCACCGCATGGGGCTTTACGACGGCATTCTTATCAAGGAAAACCATATCGCCTCGACGGGGGGCATTGGCCCGGCCCTGGATCAAGCGCGGAAAATTGCGCCGGATATGGTTACGCAAATCGAGGTCGAGAATATCGGGCAGTTGCTGGAAGCGATCGCGGCGGGGGCAAAGCTGATACTGCTGGATAACTTCGATCTTGCCGGATTGCGCGAAGCCGTCAGGGTGACAGCGGGCCGCGCCGCGCTCGAAGCTTCCGGAGGAATCAGTCTGCAAACGGTAAGGGCCGTCGCCCAAACCGGCGTCAATCGCATCTCGATCGGATCGCTGACCAAGGACATCCGCGCCATAGATCTGTCGATGCGTTTCGTCGCGGTCTAATCCGGTTTGCGTGCTACGAGATCCACCAGCGCGGCCATGCCTCGGTGTTTCGGACCTTCGTCGAGGACTGCGTCGAATTCCGCCATTCAGACTGGGCTACTTCGGCAGGTTCTCGCCGATGACTGCTTCGATCGCGTCACGCGTCGCGTCGACCAGGAAGGGCTTGCTGCTTTGCGCGATTGCGCTGTCCGGATCTTTCAGTCCATGGCCAGTCAAGGTGCACACGATTGTCGATCCCTCGCCGATGACACTGCGTTCAAGATCCTTGATCAATCCGGCGATCGAAGCGGCGGAAGCCGGCTCGCAAAAGATGCCCTCTGTTTCCGCGAGCAGTTTCTGCGCCCGCAGAATTTCTTCGTCGCTGCACTCATTGAACCAGCCACCGGATTCGTTCTTGGCCGCCCAGGCGAGCTTCCACGAAACCGGATGGCCGATGCGGATGGCCGTCGCGACCGTATCAGGCTGATCGACCATGGCACCGCGCAGAAAAGGTGC
>JANMYN010000110.1:0-3580 GCA_031382195.1 Betaproteobacteria bacterium | reverse complement strand
ATACAAAAGTTGGAAAGACAGGATTTCGACGCCGCTTCGGGCGCCGTCCAGGATGCGCTGCAGCGTTTCTTCGACTTGCCGCTCCACGCCGCTTCGTTCAGAGGTGTAGATCGCATCGATTCCGCTGCGCGCGACGACGCCTCCGAGCGCCGCCAGGCTCGCGCCGCGCACCAGCGTGTCGGGCTCGGCGACGTTGAACGTGTAGGCGACAGCGTCCCTGATCCGGTACTGAACGGCCCAGCGCAAGTCGATCAGGTTTCCGTCACCGGTCAGAAGATAAGGTTCCTCCGGGTCCGCCTCCTTTCGGAACCACGACCCGGTCGCGGTGGTGATGTCCGGCGTCGGGGTCCAGCCTGCGGCCGAGCGCGGGCGGCCGGTGGGCGGCGCCGCCAATTGGGTCTTCTTGCCCGTAAAGCCGAATTCAATGCGCTGTACCCGATCCGTCGCGATGACCCGCTGCGCCTCGAACGGCCACGGCAAACGATAATGCAACCCAGGCTCGAGATCGGATTCAATGATCTTGCCGAATCGCAATTGCACCCCGACTTCGCCCGGCTGAACCGTAAACAGACCGCTGCCGACATACAGGACGGCAGCCACTGCGGCGGTCGCGCGCGCGATCCCCCCGGTGGTCAGCCGCAATCCGGACAGAGCAGCAAAGCGGTCCCTCAGCCAAATCCATTCCGTGGGCACCGGCGCGCGCCGCATGCTCGCCACCAGCAGAACGATCAGCAGCAATGCGCTGGCAACCTTGACGGATTCAGGAAGAAACGCCGTGGCAGTACCGAAAGTTGCGCGCGGATCGATTCCCCAGGCGCGATATATCCAGTTAAGCGCAAAGCCGGCCAGCAGGGCGACGACGGCAATCGATCCGAGATAGATCGCCATGACCCTGGCGCCGAGAAACTTCGTCAGCAACACCATGCTGCCGATGTTGGTGGCGGGTCCCGCCAGCAGAAACACCAGTGCGGCGCCGGGATTCAGGCCTTTCATCACCAGCGCGGCCGCCAGCGGAGTGGCTTCGGAGGCGCAAACGTAGATCGGGATGCCAATGGCCAGCATCACCAGCATGGAAGCCAGCTCGTTGTCGAGGTAACGCTCGAAGAAAGCGGGCGGCAACGTGGCCGCCACGACAGCGGACAGGACGATCCCAAGCACGATCCAGTAACCGGTTTCGTCAAGCAGCTGACGAAATGCGTAGTGATGGATCCGCTTCACGGCATGCCAGACCCCCGCCCCGCCTTCGGCGATGAGGTCCTTCCCTGTTTGCGGTTCCGAGGAGGGATCGGCAGCGTGATGGTGCGCGTGGTGATCGCCGGAGTTCAGATCATGGGAATGCGCCGCCTGCGATTCCATCTCGCCCGAGGAGGGCAGCACTTGGGTCTCGCCATGCTTCGGCGTCTTCGGCGTGCCGAACAGATTGGTGCAAATGCCGGCGGTGATGGCGGTGGACACCGCCGCAAGCGGGCGGGCCACCGTGGTGATCGGGTCCATCAGCGCGTAGGTGAGGCCGACGGAGTCGGCCCCCGTTTCCGGTGTGGCGATGAGGAATGCCACTGTCGCACCCGGGGTCGCGCCCTGCCGGCGCAGCGCAAGAGCGGCCGGCACGACGCCGCACGAACACAATGGCAGCGGTGCACCGATGGTCGATGCCCACAGCACCGACTTCACCTTGCCGGCCCTGAACAGCTTCGACAGGAGTTTTTCAGGGACGAGTACGGCAAGCACCCCGGCGATGAGAAAACCGAAGAGCAGAAAAACGGAAGCCTGTTTGAAGATGTTCCAGGCCGCCCACAATATCTGTAGAAGGTATTCAGTCATCAAGATTTCGCGGCGACCCGCCGGCCGGTGACCGCACAGTCACGGCCACCAACCGGATAGGTCCTTACGCTGACGCTTGCCTCACTTCGGCAGGTATTTCTTGTCGAGTATGCACGCCACCGAATACTGCGGATCGACAACGTTGGCGATCTTGAGCTGCGCCGTCTGACCCAGCAGCTGCAACGCTTCGAACTTGTCGTAGCCGTAGTCCTCGACCATCCAGTTGATGAGGTCCACGCAGGCAAGACGCAATGCGTCGATGAGAGGTCGCGTGCTGCCGATCGACATGACAACCTTGTCGTTTATCAATCGTGGCCAGGCGATCCGTTTGCCCTTGATCAGGTTCACCGTGAATTTCACGTTGAACGAGGTCTCGATGGCGGCGCCGTCGATCTCCCCATCGCCTTGCGCCGCGTGCCCGTCACCGAGCATGAACAGCGCACCCCTCTCGTTCACCGGGAAGTACATGGTGACGCCTTCAACTATCTCGTTGAAGTCCATGTTCGCGCCGTGCGGGCCCGGCACCAGCGAGCTGATGCATTCCTTGCCCCCCGGCGCAGTGCCGATCGTGCCGAAGAAGGGCCGCAGCGGAACCTCGACGCGCCCGATCTTGCTGTTGGGCAGATCGAGGGTGCCGACGCGACGGTTCCTGTCAATGCGCCAGATAAACAGCCTGTCAGGCACGGGTGCCGTGATCATCGCTGTTTTGTATTCCGGCGCCAGGGCGCCGAAGTAGGGAATCGATCCGCCCCAGCCCCAGTCCCTGTTGAAGTCGATCTTGTCGAGGTGAACAACCAGGGTATCTCCAGGCTCCGCCCCCTCGATGAAGAACGGTCCGGTCTGAGGATTGACCTTGCTCAGATCGAGCTTCGGAAAGAGCGTCTTGTCACCCGTTGTGTACACGTCGTTGGACGCGTCCCGCGTGCTCGTAACCACGCTGTCCCCGGGTTTGATCCGCAGAACCGGCGGATGCGAATGACAATAGGTGAACTGAACGTTATCTCCGGGATCGTACTTGATCTCTGCGGCGGCGACGGGTCCACAAAAAGCAAAGGTCGACGCAGCGGCAAGCAACCACGATATCGATGATGCGATCCTCCTGTGTTTTGAAAACATGACAACCTCCCATGTATGGTTAGTGTTGCTGGGTTGATCAGCGAACCATTGCGTGCGTGCTTCGCGTCATCTCATGGCCCCCTCCTTTCCGCGCTTGGCGCCGGTCTTCCTGCGCGCATCTGCGCCTTCGTAATGGCTGCTGTCCTGGAGCAGGCCAAACAGCTCGGAGTCCGCCGGCAGCATCAGGGTCGTACCCTTGGGTATGAAGTTGCGCGAAGCCTGCATGGTGCGCACGAATGCATAGAATTCCGGCCCCTTGGAGAGCGACTCCGCGTAGATGCGCGCTGCCTTGCCCTCGCCTTCCCCGCGGTGCTGCTGGGCAAGTTTCAGCGCTTCGGAAAGAATGCGGCTTTTCTCCTGGTCCGCTGTCGCCCGGATCTTTAGCCCTTCTTCCTCCCCTTCCGAGCGGAATTTCATGCTTAGACGCCCGCGTTCGGATTTCATGCGGGAGTAAAGAGGTGGGCGGTTCTGTTTCGGGAAGTCGAAACTCCTCAGCAAAACATCGATGACTTCGATGCCGAAGTCTCTCAGCGCAATCTCACGGCACTTGCCGCTCACCTCGGCAAGAATCGCTTCCGCCCGCAAGACTTTGGGCTCGATCGAAACAAAGGCAACGAGAGGACTTCGCCCGATTGCCGCTCCA
>JANMYN010000104.1:0-2012 GCA_031382195.1 Betaproteobacteria bacterium | reverse complement strand
GGTGCGTCGCGCATCGCGCGCATGGCAAACCCGTTGCGGGACTTCAGCAGGTTGGCATGCAGCCAGAGTACCAGCACCGCCACGGGCCACACCAGATAGTAGAAGCGCTGCGGCGAATTCAGATCGAATCCGAACAGCGACAGCTTGGGAATGCCACCGATGCCCAAGGTGCCGCCGGTCAGCCAGTCCCACTCGAGGAACAGGACCTGTCCGATGATGGCCAGCGCCAGCGTGGCAAGCGCAAGGAAATACCCCGACAGACGCAACACCGGCCAGCCCACTGCCAGAGCGATCATTGCGCTCACGCCCGCGCCGATCAGGAACCCGGCCGCCGCCGGCCATCCGAAGCGCGTTGTGCAATAGGCTGTCGCGTAGGCACCAATACCGAAGAAGACGCTCTGGGCCAAAGACACGATACCGCACTGGCCCAGCAGGAAGGACACGCCGAGGCCGGCGATGCAGTACACGGCAGTGAACACGAGCATGTCGACGACGCTACGCGGAGCGAATGCCGGTGCGAGAGCCCACAGTGCAAGCAGTATGCATCCAGGGAGCCACACGCGCAGCAACCTCGAATTGTCGTGCGCCATGTGGGTCACGCCGCGGGTCCGAACCTCAGCCGCCCTTGCGGCTGCCTCTGCCGAGGATTCCGTTGGGCATGAAGATCATGATAACGATGAGCAGTGTCATCGCGATAACGTCCTTGTAGCCGGAGGACACCGAGACTACGGCAAGGGATTCGATCAGTCCCAGCGTCACCCCGCCGACGAGGGCACCGAACGGATTGACCAGCCCGCCGAGAATCGCCGCGGCGAAGCCCTTGAGCGTGAGCAGCAGGCCCATCTCGTAGTGAATTGTGATGAGCGGGGAGACCAGCACGCCCGCAAGCCCGCCCACGAGTCCGCCCAGCAGAAAGGAAAGCGATCGCATCAGCGGCACGTCGATGCCGATCGTGGCCGCGCCTTCTTCGTCGATGGAAGCAGCCATCATGGACAGGCCTATGAGCGTGCGACCGTAGAACCATCGCAGCAGCAGCATCACCGCCGACGAAAGCACGACCAGCCACAGGGCGTGATAGCGCACGGCCGCATCGAACACGAGCGCGCTGCCCTCCCCTCCGATACCGGGCAGACTGCGCGAATCCCGGCCGATGAAATAAAGGACGCTCGCGGAGATGGCGAAGGCCACGCCCAGCGTGAGGAGCAAATAGCTCTCTTCGCTCGCGCCGCGCCGCCGCGTGGGGCGCACCAGCGCGAACTCCATGACGAATCCCAGCACGCCGCCCGACAGCACGCCGGCCGCGGCGGCCAGCGCGAGCGGCAGTCCCAGGCGCTCGACGACGAGGAAAGCGACCATGCCGCCCACCAGCGAGAACTCGCCCTGCATCGCGTTGATGATGCGGGTGCCGCGGAACACGACTGCGATGCCGAGCCCTACCAGTGCGTAGACGAAGCCGTTGGTTATGCCGACGATCGCCGACTGGAACAGCAGGCTGGCGTTCATGCTCTCACCGCGAATCCCGAGCAGGTCCAGAGCATCGCGAAGCGCCCTTAACGGCTGCCGGGGATGCGACTGCCACTTACGCGGTGAACGTGTCGATCAGGTGCTTCTTGAGGAACCGGGCGTGGTGCCCCGAGGCCTGCTCGAGATGTGAGCGCGTCGAATACAGGCTCATGTGATTCACCTTCTTCAACACCACCAGTTCCTTGTTGCCCGCCGGGATCGTGTTGTACATCTGGATCTCGAGATCCCACTGCGTGATGTTGTCCAGCTCGGCCACCACGACGAGCGTGGGCGTATTCTGGTTGCGCTGGGCTTAGGCGAACGTGTGGTCCTGGAGCAGCAGCTCCATCGACTCGATGGTGTTGTGATGCTCATGGCGCGGCGCTTCCTTCTCCTTGATGCGCATGAAAATCTCGTACACGTGCGGAAACGGCCAGCTGGACAAGTTGTTGTCCGGATCGGTGTGAGACATCGGCATGATGGCGCTGGGCTGTCCGTCCGATCGGCGC
>JANMYN010000100.1:0-3002 GCA_031382195.1 Betaproteobacteria bacterium | reverse complement strand
CTGGCCAATCTCAACGTGGACTTTCGGGTCGAAGGCCACCGCCGCCAGCGGATTGGCGTCCGCACCGGACTCGTGCGCATGCTCGTACCCCAGCAGGTGACCGAGCTCGTGCGCCGCGTAACCCGCGAGCAGCGTGCCGTACTCGGAAGCACTCCGACCGGCAGCGGAAATGTTGTCGCTGAACACGAACGCGATATCGTTGCGATCGAGATTGCCGGCATCGACTTTTTCGGCAAGCCCGTAAAATTGCCCATAGGCCGAGAACGCGGTCCCATTGCCCCCGATAAAGATCGTGGAGTAGTCGCCTGCGTTTGGCTGCAAGGTGGTAAAGACTACCCCATGGCCGGCAAATGTTTGCTCGAGCATCCCCACAATGGAAGCCACGATCTCGGAATCCAGCCCCTGGAGACTATCCGGCGCTTCGAACGCCATGATCTCGATATCGGAAATGTGCACCGGCCCGTCGTAGTCCACTGCATCGGCGCCGTCAAAAGAAAGGTAAACAACCTGGTCTTTGATTTCGTCGAGGTTTGCGGACGGTAGCGGCATTTCGGCGCTGGCGTCGGATTTCGGCGCGCCGTCGAAGTCGATGACAAATGCCACGCCGGACGCATCAGCGGCATTCGGCATTTCTCCTGACTCGTTCGCGTACAGAGCCGTGCCCGCCTTGTTGATCTGGAATTCCGGCAACCGCCCTGCGTCTTCACTGGTCAGCACGAAAGCCTGATCGATGCCCGCTCCCGATGCTGCTGTATGCAGGGGATCGGCGGATAACAGCAACCGGGGTTCCAGCGACTCGAGGCGCATGCGCTCGCGGTGGCGGACCTGCAGTGCCTTCTTCAGGAGTCCCTGTTTGCGCCATTTGGCAATCTGGCGTATCCACCGCGCCAGTCGTCCGAAGAAGATCTCGAAGAGAGACGGGATCCGGAACAGGGATTTGCGAAGGGTGTCGTTGGTCGCAGCGATCATGGGAGACTCCTGGACAGCACAGTAAGTCCGGCGCGCGAGAGTCGCGACACCGGCTTTATCATTCGGAAATGGAAATAAAAATCCCGCGGTAGGCGCGGGATGGAATTGGTTCGAATCTGGGGAAGTGCGGCGGAACGGGGCGGCGTCAACCGAGCGCGCACATGACCGCAGCCTTCGACGTCGTCAAATGCGTTAGGACCTTTGGCTGGACGGCGCATCCCCTACCTCCCCGGAGAAAAAACGTATTTCAGTAATCCGAGCCAAGCATCAAATCAAATGCTGATTCGCGCGGCGGCCGGTTCTTTATTATTTTTCTAAGAATCCAGATCTACTTATTTTCTATCGTCTTTTTTATCGTCCTGCTTTTCCTGTATCGCCGTCCCAGGAGCGAACGGGCAAATCAACTTTCTAGCGATTGCGTTTACAGATTTCCTCGGTCATATCGCCGTCCAACGACAAGTTTTGTTCAAACTCGCGACAGTCTTGTCGCCGTCCAACGACAAGTTTTCTTCGACTCGCGTAGGTTAAAGCAGCCGTCAATCCAATTCAAATGATAAATCCATGAAAATTCTGTGGGTTTCTTTAATTGACGGTGCCAACATCATGACTTAGCTCAATTAAATTTTGCGCACGATTTAGAAAATAATTTCTCTATTATTCAATCGTTTATAAATAACTCCTAAAGTTGCTTAAAAGACTGGCAGCGAATCTTGACGAATGGGTGCGGTGCAGCAAGAATTTGCTTCCGCAAAATTCCGCTCAAAAGTGTTCACAAAACGGGCTTCGCGAATTGACCCCACTCACCCCCGTTGCCACTTGTGGTCGTCCCTAATTTGGAGAGGCGTCGAGCGGGCGCAGATCGGCCGAGGGTCACGCCAATCGAAGCGAGCAAAGGCGCCAAGAGAACTCACAAGTTGCTTATGACCGTTCAAGGCCGCATGACGCGAGTCGAATATGGATTTGATAAGGCCACCAGCACCGAACTGGCGAAAACGCGTTGTGCCTGAAAGTACACCTAAGGCTATTCTTCCGCGCCCATGTCGTTACAATCCACGACGGAAAATCCAATCGAACCCTCAAGACCATCGCAATGACACCGGGATCGGTGCAACTTAGGACCACCGACGCGGGGGAGCGCGTGGTCGTGCTTTTGGGTAACTGGACTTTGGCCGCATTGCGCTCGTCCGCTGGACAAACCTTCCGTGCGCTCCAATCCGTATCGTCCGACCCAACGCTAAATTGGGATTTTCGTCAGATCGATGCGCTGGACAGTACCGGCGCGCTGCTGATCTGGCGTGCCTGGGGCGGTGACCGACGCAGCTCCGCCTTGCTCAAGCCGGAGCACGCGGCAATCCTGCAGCGCATTGCGGCGGTGCCGCCGGTGGAGCCGGCACGCTGGCGCCAGGACCTGCTCGCTCCAATCGTTTTCCTCGGCCGTCGCGAAAACCGCTTCTTCGAACATGTTCTGGCGTTTATCGCGCTCGTGGGCCTGCTCGTTCTGGATGCGCTTTACCTGCTCGCGCACCCGCGGCAAATTCCCTGGCGCGAAATCTCGGCGACGGTGTATAAAGCCGGCGCGCTGGCCATGCCGATAACAGCGCTGGTCGGCTTTTTGATCGGCGTAGTACTCTCCTATCTCACCGCCGATACGCTCAAGGCCTATGGCGCGGGTGTTTACATCGTCAATCTGCTTGGCATATCGATCATCCGCGAACTCGGACCGCTGCTCGTTGCCATTCTGATCGCAGGTCGCTCTGGTTCGGCAATGACTGCGCAGATCGGCGTCATGCGGGTTACCGAGGAAATCGACGCGATGATCGCCATGGGAATTTCGCCGATCTCGCGCCTGGTGCTGCCCAAGGTTCTGGGCCTCGCGGTGGCGATGCCGTTGGTATCGATGTGGGCCATTGCGGCCGCCCTGGTCGGCGGCGCATTGGCCGCGCACGCCCAGCTCGGCATCAATTTCTTCTTTTTTCTCGGTTCGCTGCCCAAAGTCGTGTCTGCGGACAACATCTGGATCGCCTTGGTCAAGA
>JANMYN010000053.1:0-8215 GCA_031382195.1 Betaproteobacteria bacterium | reverse complement strand
AACTTTTTGCATGAAATGCCCGCTGCAGTGCTTCCAGCCCCGCGTACTGCGGCGTAAAGCTGCATTGGCTGGCCGTATTGACCACGAGGGTAACCTTGCCGCGAAAGGCGTCCAGCTTGACGCGCTTACCCTCCAGGCTGAGTGCGGAGAACGCATACAGATCTGTCATTCGAAATCCTTCCGCAACGGACAAAACACGATTGCACGCAGGTCCATGGGATATTCTTCAGCCATTTTCCCGCTAACAAATGGTCAGCGCCGCGTCGCCCTGCGTCATGAGGCCGATCTGAGTCGCAGCCGCAAAGCCCTCTGTCCAGAAAATGCGCAGCACATCGTCGACGGCCTCGGGCGCGCAGGCCACCAGGAGGCCACCCGAAGTCTGCGGATCCGTGAGGAGGTTGCGCTTCCAGTCTGCGAAATCCGCGGGGCAGTTCACCTCCTGGCCGTAACCGGCCCAGTTGCGTCCCGAGGCACCGGTGGCTACGCCCTGCTTCGCCCATGCCAGCGCCTCTTCCTGCACGGGGACATCGTCGAAGCGTACTGTGGCTCCCAGCTTTGACCCGCGGCAGATTTCAAGCAGATGCCCGCCGAGACCGAACCCGGTGACATCCGTCATGGCATGCACACCGGGCAGATTGGCGAGCTTCAGCCCCGGCGTGTTGAGCTGTGTGGTTGTGGCCAGCATTAGCTGATAGCCCTCAGGCGAGAGCTTCCCCTTCTTCAGCACGGCGGAAAGTATGCCGACGCCGAGTGGTTTGCCGAGAATCAGGACGTCGCCCGCTCTTGCGCTGCTGTTGCGCTTGACCTTGTCCGGATGCACGATACCGAGCGCGACCAAACCATAGATCGGCTCGAGCGTATCGATCGAATGGCCGCCCGCTATCGGAATGCCGGCAGCGGCGCAGACCGATTCGCCACCGGCAATGATGCGCTGGATGGCTTCGACCGGAAGTTTTTCCAGCGGCATGCCGACCAGAGCGAGCGCGAAAATCGGCTGACCGCCCATGGCGTACACATCGGAGATGGCGTTGGTCGCGGCGATGCGCCCGAAGTCGAATGGATCATCGACGATGGGCGTGAAAAAATCGGTAGTGGCCACGATCGCCTGGTTGTCGTTCAGGCGAAATACCGCCGCGTCGTCGCTGGTATCGATGCCGACAAGCAGTTCCTTCGGCAGGGTACGCAGCGGTGTGCGGGCGAGAATTTCGGACAAAACGGCAGGTGCCATTTTGCAGCCGCAGCCACCGCCATGGCTGAATTCGGTGAGACGGATGGGGGGTTCTGCGGGTGCGTTCATCTGGGTCATCGGTGCAGGGTCGAGTCGCTTAGAATACCGCACTCTGCCTTCTGGTACTTCATCGGTGCGGTACGAAAACAGCGTCGGCCTGGAAAAACTCGACGACTTCGATGAAGTCGTCGATGTGCGCTCGCCCGCGGAATTCGCCATCGACCATGTTCCCGGTGCCGTGAACTGCCCCGTGCTCAGCAACGAGGAACGCGCGCTGGTCGGCACAACCTACAAACAGGTATCGGCGTTCGAAGCGCGCAAAATCGGCGCGGCGCTGGTCGCCAAGAATGTCGCACGTCACGTCGAAACACATTTCGCCTCGCGCGAGCAGACCTGGAAACCGCTGATCTACTGCTGGCGCGGCGGCAAGCGTTCGGGATCGATGACGCTTATTTTGCGGGAAATCGGCTGGAACGCGGCGTCGCTGCAGGGAGGCTACCAGAGCTATCGGCGCGCGATGCGCGCGCAGCTCGAGGACCTGCCGACGCGGTTCGATTATTGCGTTATCTGCGGTCCCACCGGCAGCGGCAAGAGCCGCCTGCTGCAAGCGCTGGCAGCGCGCGGCGCGCAGGTTCTTGACCTGGAGGCGCTGGCTCGGCATCGCGGCTCCGTCCTCGGCGACCTGCCCGGCGATCCGCAACCGGCGCAAAAAATGTTCGAAAGCCTGGTCTGGGACGCACTGCGAAACTTCGATGCCGCGCGGGCGGTATTTGTCGAAGCGGAAAGCGGACGGATCGGCGCGGTGCGCGTACCGGAAGTACTGCTCGCACGCATGCGCAAATCGAGCTGTGTGCGCATCGAGGCGCCGGTCGCGGAGCGGGTGCGCTTCCTGATAGCAGAGTATCGGCATTTTCTTGCTGAACCCGAATGGCTGAAGACGCAGTTGTTGCGATTGACCGCGCTGCATTCGGCGGCTACCGTCGCGCGTTGGATTGCGCAGATCGAAGCAGCGGCATGGGAAAGTCTGGTCGGTGATCTGCTCGCCACCCACTATGACCCGGCTTACACGCGTTCGATGAGGAAAAACTATCCGGGCCTGACGGACGCGCTGCTGCTCAATGCCGCTTGTCTGGGCGACGCCGGATTCGAACTGAGCGCCCGCGCATTGCTCGATTCGGCGCTGCCGGGCACTCGCGCGTAAAGCACCGGCCTATGCCCTCGCATCAGGTGTGCGAATACATAAGCTTCCCTTGCACGTCGAGCTGCGCCTTGAGAATGGTCCCGCTCGCCGATTCGGTGATGTAGAGCGTACTGCGGTCCGGCCAGCCAAAAGCGATGTTCGTGGTATACAACCCCGTGGACGACTTGATCCGATGCACGGGCTCGCCCATGGGATTGAACGTCCACACCGATCCCAGGCCCACATGGGCCACGATCAACCCGCCTTCCTCGTCCAGGGCAAGTCCGTCCGGACACCACCGCCCGAGAGCTGAATATGGAGTCCGACCTTGGCAACGGTTTGATCGCGCAGAAAGGGCACGCGCCAAACACTGTTGCCCCGCGTCACCGCGAGAAAGATCAAAGTTTCCTCCCGATTCATGACGAGTCCATTCGGGCTCGGGATGTTGTCGAGGAGACAGGTCACCTTCCCCTGGGGCGTAACCCTGAACAGTCGTCCGGTCGGATCATGCAGACCAGTCAGTCCCTGATCGGTGAAGTACAGGTCTCCGTTGGAGGCGAAAGGCGCCGTCGCGAATGACCATGAAGATCCGCCCATCTACGTGCAAAGCACGTCGGGTATCTGCGGTGAGTGCGTATTTTAGAGGCTGGCACTAGACTGGCCCGATTTTTCGCCGCCGGAAGATCTTCTTCAGCGCCGCCGCGTGACGTCCGCCTTCCAGGTTGCGATCCGCGTCCAAGATGGCGCGCGCGCCCCTCGCGAAGGTGGTGAAACCGTCAAGCTGGAAATGGCTTTCCAGAATGATCCGGTCAGCCTTCTCCCGCCCGAGCGCCGCGCGCACTTCCCAAAGGGTCGCCGACCAGATCTGACCGTTGACGTGCTCGTCCCCGTGTGGCCGAAAATTCACGTAGTTGTGCGTGCCATCGACCCGGCGCAGGCAGGGCGGATCGTCGCCGCTGGCAAGCCCGCTGAGCAAACCGTCCCAGCTCATGACCGAGTTCCGGTAACGCGGCGGTTTGCGCGACGCGAAGAAACTCGCCGCAAAATAATCGCCAAACCCTTCGCCCATTGCGGAGGCCTCGGCCGACTGACCGAAGTCCGGACAGATTGCATCCTGAATCGCATGACCGAGCTCATGCAGGATGGTTTCCGCATCTTCGGCATCGTCGATGTCCCCGGTGCCGAAAGTGAGCATGCGATCGACCGGGCTGTACCAGGAGTTATCGTCGCGAGTGCCATTGACGTTGGCTTTGACCGGTTGGCGGAAGATGGCTCGCGCGCCGTTGTAGCCGAGTTGCGACAGGTAGCGCAGCGCCGAATCGACATGGTAGTAGACCATCACTTCCTCGAATCCGTGCTCGTGCGAGCGCAGTGAAAACTGCAGGTCACGCTTACGCACGCGTATGGCACGCGTGGGCGCAGTCGTGACATTTTCCCCGGAGAGCGTGCCGCTGCCGTCCAAGCCTTCAAGCATGACTTCTCGATACGCCACCGGTGGCGGGCGGCGCGGCTTTCTTTTTTCGTTGAGCAGTAGCGCATGGTCGCCGAGAGCGGTGACCGGGCTCGGATCGAACACGTGGCCGCGTCCGCGCACGGCCTCGGCCAGGTTGTCGTACTTGTTGAGAATGGCGCCGTTGCGGGCGCTCAGGTAGACAATCCATTCCTCGCGCGGCGAAGCCCGCGTCAGCCGCACTTTCCAGGCGGGCACCAGTTCATTTTCTCTGGGAAACCACAGTCTTTCGGTCTCGCGCACGTCGCTGAGACGGTCGCGCTTGGGCAGGGAGCGGCGCGCGCGGCGCACGGCCTCGTCGCGATCGATGTTCTTCTCGAATTTTCCGGGCAGCAGGCGCGGTGGCACGGAGCGGTTCTTGGACAGATATACGCGTCCGGAACGATCAATGTGAACTGTCACGTAACCGCGATGAACTCTATAGCGATCATGAACCTGTTTGAAGATCACGTGCGTGGCGCCCAGGCTGCGGATCACGCGCTGCACGGCGAGTTCGCTGACGCCGTCCTCGAGCTTGTACAGCGCGGCGTTGGCCACCACAAAATCGCGTGCGATGCTCTCAGGTGAGCCGCCGCGGGCCGCAGTCCGGAAATTCCAGATCTCCTTCGGCGTGCGGTAATACTTGCCGGCGATGGCCGTGTAGCGCCCGCGCTTCAGACGCAGGCTGGTGCTGGTTTCGTCGGACATGTCGTTTCCGATCATCGGGTCAGAGCTGGATGCCTTCGCTTGCTATGTAATCCTTCAGGATCGCGTCGATTCCGGTATCGGCAGTGAATCCCAACTCCAATGCCCGTGGCGTATTGAAGCGGGCGGGAAATGTCTTGATCATGTTCTGGATACGATCGATTGGTTTGAACACGACGCGCGCTGCGACTTCGTCTCCGGCAATGCGGCGCAGTGCCTCGACGCCCTCCCTCACCGAGAAGGTGATTCCGGGCAGGCTGATGGCGCGATTGGTACCCCACGCGGATGCCGGCAGATCGTGGGCATGTACGAAGGCGTCAAGGACCTTGCCGGGCGAAAGGATCCAAATCTCGACCGTATCGTCGACGGGGCATTCGCATACCAAGCCGTTTAGCGGCTCCCTGAACATGCCGCTCGCGAATGAAGTCGAGGCGAGATTGGGCTTGCCGGGGCGCACGACAATGGTGGGCAAGCGCAGGCTGCGCCCGTCGAGAAATCCCTTGCGCGAGTAGTCAGTGACCAGGTACTCGCCAATTACTTTCTGCGTGCCGTAGGAGGTCTGCGGATTCGGCGAGATCGAATCGTCCACCACGGCCGGCAATTTGCCGCCGAACACGGCCAGCGAACTGCTGAACACCAGCCGTGGCGCAGACTTCAACTTGCGGCAGGCATCGAGCAGATTGCGTGTGCCATCGAGGTTGACGCGGTAACCGAGCTCGAAATCGGCTTCGGCACCCGAACTGACCACCGCCGCGAGATGGAATACGGTATTCGTATCGGCATCCATTGCGTCTGCAATGGCACCCGGCTTCGCTATGTCCCCCTTGACACACACCAGCCGGGGATCGGTGTTGGGCGGGAAAGCCGCGTCCATAATCGTGATCTGCGAGATGGACGCGGGCTTGCCATCCGGCCCCATCAGCGTTTTCCGCTCCAGCAGCCGCAGCGCGAGCCGATAGCCGAGAAATCCCCCTCCTCCGGTGATGAACACCTTCATGCGATTTTCTCCCCGAGTAGCGAAAATTTTACGCCACTCTTGGACAATCTACGCAGAGTTCGCGTCCGGGTATCGGCGCCGCTCTTGTGTTCGTGGTTAATCCAATCCGGCATTATGGCTTGGCGTCCTGCGTGCTCAACCTATCGCGGTAACTCTCGTAGTCCGGAAGCGCGCGCTCGTAGGAAGAGGTCATCAGAGGCGATGAAATCACAAAGTCCGCAGTGGCCCGATTGCAGGCGACCGGGATGTTCCAAACTACGGCGATGCGGATCAGCGCCTTGACGTCGGGATCGTGAGGCTGGGGTTCCAGCGGGTCCCAGAAGAAGATCACGAAGTCGATCACCCCTTCCGCAATCTTGGCGCCGATCTGCAAGTCGCCGCCCAGCGGACCGCTCTGAAGTTTCACGATTGGTATTCTGAGAACCTCTTCCAGAAGTTTGCCCGTTGTGCCGGTGGCAAACAGCTCATGGTGAGCGAGCAGATCACGGTTGTAGCGGGCCCACTCAAGAAGGTCCTGCTTCTTGTTGTCGTGCGCGACCAGCGCGATGCGTTTCCGGGATGCGATTTCTGCGGCGATGGGTGTCATCTGAAGGATCCTGACGGTGAGGAAAATGCGTGCGCGGGAAGCTGCCCACCCCTAGTATAGCGGGCTATGAATTTTTCCCTAATTCACATCAATGAATTAGATCAACCCTCTCCCTCGCCATACTCGGTCCTTACGGGTAGATGGCGGTGGCCAGCAATTCGATGCTGCGGCACTCCGCGGCGACCCGGCCGACGATGACATCCAGCTCGTCGGCGATTCCAAGCGACGTCAGCGCCGACGTAATCTGCTCAGTGGCCCCGCCAAAACATCCGGACCGGTATGCCTCCGGGTTCTCGAAGCCTGCGCGATCATGATCCAGTACAGCCAGGTGAAGATGGTCGGCGAGGAACACGGCAATCGAGACCGCGGCCTCGGACAGCAGCGACTTCGAATGATGCCGGGCAGCCACCGTGGCGATCTCGGCCGGCGCGCGCCAGCGACGCAGCAACGCGGCACCGAGTTGTGTGTGTGCCGTC
Organism: Betaproteobacteria bacterium; assembly: GCA_031382195.1. Taxonomy (GTDB): domain Bacteria; phylum Pseudomonadota; class Gammaproteobacteria; order Burkholderiales; family JACQAP01; genus JACQAP01. The sequence goes on along the minus strand of JANMYN010000053.1, from coordinate 1,554 downwards.
ACGAAGCCGGCGTAAAGAGGTCCGCCCGGATCATATTCGGTGCGCAGAAAACGCGACATCGGCTCCGGTTGGGCGCAGACGAGGGCAATCGTTCCCACATCGTGCAAAAGCCCCGCCGCATAAGCCAGCGAACCGTCGACTTCACCGTCAGGCAACCGCTTTGCCAGTTCACGCGCACATTGCGCCGTGATCAGATATTCGAGCCACAAACCGCGAATCAGCGAGGGATCGGAATGTTTACATGCACCGCGCAACCACTGCGCCGAGAGCTGTGAAAAGGCCGCAGTGAGAACGGTATCGACGCCAAGTCGTACGATTGCTTCGCTCACTTTGAATATCGGTTTGGCGGACCCGCCGAATGCAACCGAGTTGGCAAGGCCGAGCATGCGCGCCGTGAGGATCGGGTCGCTTTCGATGATTTTGGCGAGGTCACGGCCTGGGGTGGACGAGCCTTCGTCCAGACTTAGCAGCTTGAGGGCAAGCGGCGAAATCGGCCGTATGATATTTCCGTCCTGCGAAAACATTTCCCAGTTTTCGAACAAGCCGGCAAGGTCATCTTCTTCCGCAGCCGACAACGTGCTGCCGGCCTCGGCCGGGTCCAAGAATTGGATATCGCTCAATACGGTCGTCATCGGAACCTCCTCGATCAATTCCGTAAACGGCATCCGGGATCGGTTTCTTGAGGGTGAGTGTCGTCCTGGCCGGCTACTGCCGCCGAATGGATGTTCCGGCGCTGCAGACAAAGCCGGGGGTCAAGCGTCGCGGCAAAACGATGGTCAGGCAATAGGACGGAATTTCGACACGGACTGACACAGACTCTTGCTTCCGGTCGAGGTCTGGGCGAGACTGCTGCAGCCGTCTTTTATTGATCTTTCCCTAATTCACATCAGTGAATTAGATCAACCCTCATCCTTTCCCTCCGGGCAAGGGTTGGGGTGATAGATTGAGTGTTCTAACTGTTGTCAGCTACGAAACGCTCAATAGGTAGTGTGCTGTACGTGATTGCCGTCGCGGTTTTGCGTCAATGAATGAATGCAATCCTGCAGGCCCAAACCCTCTGCGTAGCACGACTCAATGCGTAGCATGAAAAAAGCGGCGGAGCGAGAAAAGGGGAAAGCGAAATGAAATCGGAATGCCTCTCGGTTGCGGCGCTTTGCCTCCTGAATTTTTCAATAACCGCGGCGCAAGACGTACCTGATATCGCCATTTTCAGTTTTGAAGACATCTCTTGCGCTGCCTGGACACGCTCCCGGGATGATGAGACTGTGCGCACCATTTACGGTACGTGGTTCCGCGGATTCGTCTCCGGTTACAACTTCGGCAATTCCGCCAACCAGGTGCTGCTGGGCAAGATGCCCGATCCGCCCGAACTTTTCGCGTACGTCGACAAGTATTGCCAGAACAATCCGCTTCTTGCCTTCGTCGCAGCCGCGGTTCCTCTGGTGCAGGAAATTCGCGAGTACCGCGTTCCCACCCCTTCACGAAAGCCGTAGTCCGTGGAGAGAAACGATCCTCCCGAATCTACGCTTGGGAATTCATCAATGTGCGCCGCTG
>JANMYN010000040.1:0-4039 GCA_031382195.1 Betaproteobacteria bacterium | reverse complement strand
GCCTATCCGGGAGAATGACCGCCCCGCAGGTTTGCGCGATCGAGATTGTCTTATTTATCGTAACCCGTTACGATAAATGAATGCCCAAATCTCCACAATCCAGGATCGGCCGGCCGCCCACGGGAAAAGCGCAATCTGCGGCCGAGCGCATGCGCCGCTACCGCGCACGACACAGGGCGGCGGGCCTGCGTGCCGTTACAAGGCTTGAGGCGCCAATTCAGGCACTCTCGCCCGGAGCATTGAAGCATCGGATCCTCGATGTGCGCAGCCTTGCGATGCACTGTCTGGCGGCTGCAAAGATAGAGCAGGATCGTGCGTTGCTCCGAAGGGTGAAAAAGATTTTCGACGGCTGGCGTGCCCGGTATAGGGATGAATTTCCGCCAGCACTGGAAGAATGGCAGTCGCTTCTCAAGCGACCGTGGGCAGAGGTTTCCGCAGTCATTACCGACCCCGGAGAAAGTGCCGGCCGCCTGCGTCAATCGTCGCCTTTTTCGACCATTCTCACTCCGGCAGAACGGCAACGGATTTATGACGCGTTCCGATCTTGAGCACTTGATTCGCGCTGCCGGAAAAATTGCTGGCGCTCGTGAACTGGTAATCATCGGCAGCCAGGCCGTTCTCGGTCAGTTTCCCGAAGCGCCGGGGGTACTGTCGCGATCCATGGAGGCCGACCTCTATCCCTTGTCGCGACATGAGCTGGCCGACAGCATAGATGGCGCAATTGGAGAGGGATCGACATTTCATCGAACCCACGGCTATTACGCGCAAGGCGTGGGTCCGGACACTGCCACGCTTCCTAAAAACTGGCAAAAACGCCTCATCCGTGTCGAGAATCCCAATACAGGCGGGTTCAGCGGTCTGTGTCTGGAAGTTCACGATCTCGCAATTTCCAAATATGTAGCGGGACGAGAAAAGGATCGCGAATTCACCCGGGCTCTTGCAAGACATAAAATGACCAACAAGGCAGCATTGTTGAAGCGCCTCGCCGAGACGAAGCTCGATCCCGCAATCGCGAACCTGGTCAAAGGCCGAATAGAAAGAGATTTCACGAAGTGAAGTATTGAAGCCGCGCACCTGATTCCGTAGCAATTCGAATTTTATTGGGCAGCCAGCGAGGTAATGCATGAATCAGACAAATGACCATCGAGCCATGCTCGAAGTCGCCATCGAGGAAGCGAGATCCGGCCTGGCCGAAGGCGGTATTCCGATTGGAGCGGCGCTGTTCGACAAGAACGGGAAGGTACTCGGGCGCGGTCACAACCGTCGCGTGCAGGAGAACGATCCGTCGGTGCACGGCGAGACCGACGCCTTTCGCAAGGCAGGCCGGCAGCGGCGCTACCAGGACACGATCATGGTCACGACGCTGGCGCCGTGCTGGTACTGCAGCGGGCTCGTCGTGCAGTTCCGCATCGGCAAGGTGGTGGTCGGGGAGTCACGGACATTCCGCGGCGGAATCGACTGGCTGCGCGAACGGGGCGTGGACGTCGTCGACCTGGACTCATCGGAATGCGTGGACCTGCTCACGACATTCATCAAGGCCCATCCTGATGTCTGGGATGAAGACATCGGCGAGGCTTGATGAATCGGGTCTCGTGATAGATCGTTGTATGCGGTTAGTAAGGGACAACAGGTTAATTGGCCGCATCCAATCGGGATTGGCAGATGACGATTGATTTTGAGGAACTGGACTACCAGAAAACCCCGCTGGGTGAAATCAGTCTCAGGCGCAGGGCGGATCCCAGGCTCGAAGGGGAAATTCTCTATGAGGTGAAGCTTGGCGACGAGTTCCTGATGTCCAGCCGGTTCACCAGCGCCGAGATCGAGCTTGCGAGACTCGGGCTCTCTGCGCTTGCAGGTACCGGTTTCGACATCGTGGTCGGCGGATTGGGTCTGGGCTATACGGCTGCTGCAGTCCTGGAAGACGCATCAGTCAGGTCGCTCATGGTCGTTGAGGTGATGGAGCCGGTTATCGACTGGCACCGTCGCCGCCTCGTTCCTCTTGGGCCGGTATTAATGTCCGACCCCCGTTGCACCCTGGTCCATGCCGACTTCTTTAAAATGGCGTCATCATCCGGTGGCGGGTTCGATCGTGCGGCGCCGAACCGGCTGGTTCACGCTGTGTTGCTGGACATCGATCATTCACCCAGCCATTGGCTTAATCCGGGAAACAACGCTTTTTATACAGTGCCAGGGTTGCAGCACCTGGCGGACAAGCTCCATCCCGGCGGCATCTTCGGGCTGTGGTCCAACGATCCCCCGGAAGCAGACTTCACTCGCCTGCTCGACGCAGTATTCCAGTCTTCGGATTCCCACATCGTGAGCTTTCCAAATCCATACACGGGCGGCGAGTCGTCCAACACGGTCTACCTGGCGCACAAGAGCAAGTAATCGCCAATGGCGAACTCAACCTGTTGAGGTGCGGACTGTTAGGTGCGGCGTCAGGCTCGGTAAAATCCGATCACAGACTTGGTATGTTGCATAAATAATCCCCGATCCCTGGCTTGATCCGGATCTACCGTGCAGATTTCCGGCCGATCCGCCCGCCCGTCAGCTTCCAGTGGCTTCCAGGCACATCCGAAATCGTTTTCCATCCAATTGAGGCTCGCGCGCGCTTAATGCGAACCATCTTGAGGTCCGATCCGTAAGTCACCTGTATGAAGCGCCGTGTTATTAATATCCATACCAATTTCCGGATTTCAGGAATGTGGCGGTAGAGAACAATCGGGCGAGCGCATAAATAAACCGGGCAATGCCGACATTGGAAGGCTGATTCGCGACGTTGTTCCTTCGCTCATATGCTCAGGCGTCAATATCTCCTCGCCGGAAGTAGCGTTTCTACAAAAGGAGAAATGTCATGAAACCTTTTTGGCGTGTCTTTCTGCTCTTGATTTTGACGATGTCCGCTGGCACCGCTTTTTCACAGGGTAATTTTTTTCTGCTCTGCCGCGGGCCACTTATCCATGCAACCGGAACGGGTGGTAATACGTCGGTTGTTTTTTTTGCAAAGAACACCACGAGTTCAGGAAGCGGCGGAATATCGCTTCAGCCTGGGAAATGCGCATGGACTGACCGGCCCGTATCGGCCACCGAACCTACCAAGATTTATTGGTTCACTGAACCCTCTTCCAATTTGCGTGCTTCCTTCGTTGCATTCACGTCTTGTGCCGGAGATTCGAAGTGCGTCGTCGAATTCCTGGCACATAACGCGAACAACACAGGTGATCCTCATTTTCGCATCGACGACGGATACATAAGAATCCGGCCAGCCGCGTTTCCATAGCACGGCGTCCGCAGGAGGCCTGGGCATGTTAGCCGGTCAGTTGTAGTGACTGACGCCGGACCCGCGCATCGCATTGAACCGGCATAGATAGCTCGAACGCACGCTCCAAGGGATATTGATGTGCCGGGTCATGCTTGCGCATCTTGCATCGATAGTGAAAATTCTCAAGCCTGACCGGGATTCCTCTTGCACTGGGGAAATGCTTTGGGCAATTCAGGAACCCTTGCTCAGATACGCCCGCCACGGATCCCAGTAGAATTTCTTCCACCCTTCCGCTACGCCCTCGGCGTCGTGATCGGCAACGTTGACGTGCATCAGATCGATGCGACCGCCCGCCGGGTCGGACACGAAGCTAAGAATCAGGATAGAGTCGAGGTCTTCCGGCTTCCAATGGAACGCCCGCCAGGTCTGCACGATCATCCGCTTGGGCGCGGTGTGCAGGATGCGCCCCGAAAGCATGTCACCGAATGCGCGAAACTCGGCCCCCGGAGCGCTGCCGATCCGCACCGGGGCGCCGGTGAATTCCGCGTGCAATGCGGGGTCAACATACATGTCGTAGAGGCGCTCCGGCGATGCCGGCAGCGTGACGGACTGCTGAACAAGTGCGGGCATGCGAGTCTCCAGCGTTTCGGAAGCGGGTGGTAACGATACTCCAAACATGGCTGGATCCACGCTGGCGCGGCGATGGCGTCAACTGACAGCGAAAATCAACAGTCCCCAAATCAACAGAAACCGGGGCAAGCCACGATGGAATGCTCG
>JANMYN010000031.1:0-7745 GCA_031382195.1 Betaproteobacteria bacterium | reverse complement strand
ATTCGGCTGCTGTGGCCGCGCCAGGGCCAAGCGCGGTAACAACGCAGTGGTTACGATACAGACGGATCATGGAGTCGACCGGGTTTGGATGCAATTGCGCGAAAGAACCAGCAGCAGATTGTAGCGAATAGGTTCCAATGGCGACACCGCAATTCGGCGAAATCGGCTCCAGGTGAGGGTGGGAGCGGGAGACTATAATCGGTCCGCAGAACAATCCCTGACTCGGTCCTGAATGAAACCCAGCGTCTTTTTCGTGCGCGTCATCGGCGGCGGCTTACGCCGCATGACCGACCTGATCGCCCGCCGCCTCAAGAACAATTTTTATCTCTATCTGGCGACGGCGTTCACTGCGTTCGCGATCCTGGACGCGTTCGCGTTGCATACAGTGGTGGACATGCGCCACAAGGCCTACGACATGATGATTCGCTATCGGGTGATGCAACCGCTGGCCGATCCCCAGATCGTCATCGTCGACATCAACGAAGCGAGCCTCGCAGCCATGGCCGCCGACTACGGCCGCTGGCCGTGGCCGCGCCAGGTGCTGGGCGAATTCCTCGAGAATCTGGAGGCGCAAAAGCCGCGCGCGGTGGTGTTCGACATCCTGTTCTCCGACCCGGATGTCTACAACCCCGACAGCGACGCTTACTTCAACGATGCGGTAGCCGGCACCACGAACACCTATTTTCCGTGGCTGCGGCTTTCACCCGCCAGCGACGCGCTCTCCGAACTGCGGCCGGCTCAGATCCCCGGTGCCCGGCGCATCGAGGGGCAGCCCGAAACCGACGCCACCATCGCGGCCGTGCTGCCGTTCTTCAAGGCCGTGTTCGAAGGCAGCCGCATCGGCACCCATAACATCTATCCGGACGGCGACGGCGTGGCGCGCAGCTACCGCATGGTCCACGATGTGGACGGCTGGCGGCTGCCGTCGCTGCCGCTGCGCATCGCACAGGACCTCGGGTTTGCGCAACCACCTTATCGGGACATCCTGCTCAACTGGCGCGGCAAGCCGTTTACCTACCGGTACGTGACTTTCAGCGATGTTTTCCAGGACATGCAGAACCGGGACAAGAACCGGCCTCAAGACGAATTTACGGACCGCATCGTCCTCATCGGCTCGACTGCGCCGAGTCTGTTCGACATCAAGCCGACCTCGATGGCGCGCGAATTTCCCGGCGTCGAGATTCTCGCCACCGCCATCGACAATCTCAAGCACAACGATTACATCCGCACGCCCGCGTCCAGCATTCCCAACCTCGTCATTGCCCTGCTGATTGTCTGGGCCACCGCGATCGCGCTGTATCGTGATCCGGATTCGGATCGCTTCAACCGGGCGTTCGGAATGGCACAGATCGGCCTACTCGGATTTTCCTATGTCATGATCAACCTGACTTCCTACCACCTCAATCTCACCGGGCCGGTGTTTGTCGGCTTTCTCTATTTCTCGGCGGCCAAGGTTTATTCGTTTGCCACCGCTCGCGCGTTGGAGAAAAGCGCCGTCGCGGTGACGTTGCGCGCCGGGCATGTCAATGGCGCGACCCTGGCGGTGTTCCAGTTCGGCGGCGGCGCCGATCCAGTCAGCGGCATGTTTCTCAAGCGCCTGCGCAAGGAAATTCTGAAACTCGCCCGCGAACCCCTGGACGTGGAGACAGTAAAAGGCAGGCAGCGTGGACTGTGGGGACTGTTCGAGGCGACCGTAACCGTCTCCTGGGCTTATCCGTTACAGGACGAGGAGCGCCGCGCGCGGGTGGACGAAGACGTGCGCCGGCTGCGCGAAGCCGTGCCGGGATTGACCCAGCGCCTGCGCGTGGGCAACGAAGCATTGACCGGCGAGGCGGTGCAGTCCGCGACAGTCGGGGCGACCGGCAGCGAAGCGGCCCGGGCGGAATGGCGTGCCTTGTTCGCCGCGGCACTGGCGGCGGCCAATCGAAACGCAAGTTGAATGGAGATGCGCATGCGATATTCGCTACTTGTGGGACTGTGTCTGCTGATGCCGATGGCGGCAGCGGCCCAAGACAGTGGACAGGCGCTCAAGGCTGACAGCCTGGTTGCCGAACCTTACGCCGACGCCAAAAAGGTCGGCGCCATTGCGAAGGGTGACCCGGTCACCATCCTGAAAAGAAGCGGCGGCTGGTATCAGATCAAGGCGCCCAAGGGGCAGGGCTGGGTACGGATGCTGTCGATTCGCCGCGGCCCGGCAGCCAAGACTGACGCGGCGAAGGAGGCGGGTGGTGTGGCCGCGTTGTCGACCGGTCGCGCCGGCACGGGACAGATCGTATCAACCACCGGCGTGCGCGGTCTCAGCGAGGAAGAGCTGAAGGCAGCGAAGTTCGACGGGGAGGAATTGAAAAAAGCCGAGGCCAATGCCGTATCGAAAGCCGATGCTCAGGCTTTTGCAGCCAAGGGAAAGCTCACGGCGCGGTCGTTCGCGTATCTGCCGGCACCCAAATAGAGATGCACGGGGACGCGCCGGAGCGCCCTTGACGGGCCCCGGTCACCCCAACAACTGACGAGGACCGAACATGAAAGCAGCCTGGATAGTCGCAAGCATCGCACTGGCCGCGTCGTCGGCGCTGGCGCTCGACTTGGACAAACTGAAAAAACTGGGAGACAAGCTCAAGGGCTCGACCACCGAGCAGGCGCCGGCGCAACCTGCCGCCGGCGCTACGCCGGCGCAGGGGCGGCCGATGCCTTCGATTCCGGCCATCGGTGAAGTGCCGGAGGCGGATGAAGTGCGCATCGGCCGCGAGATCGCCGGCAACCTGCTCGGCGCAGCGCCACTGGTCAGCGATGCCGCCCTGCAGCGTTACGTCAACCGCGTCGGTCGCTGGGTGGCGCTGTCGAGCGAGCGGCCGGACCTGAAGTGGACCTTTGGCGTAATCGAATCGGATGACGTCAACGCCTTTGCCGCGCCAGGGGGTTACATTTTCATCACGCGCGGGCTGTACCGCGCGCTGCGCGACGAAGCGGAACTCGCAGGGGTGCTCGGCCACGAAATCGGGCACGTGGTGCGCAAACACCACCTCAAGCTTCTGCAGCAAAGCCAGATGATCGGCGTCGGCAGTGAATTGCTCAAGAAGCAGGTCGGTGGAGGCAAGGCCGCCCAGGGACTGATCGGCAGTGGCGCCGAGATCATGGCGCGCGGTCTGGACAAGGGTGCCGAGTTCGAGGCGGACCGCATAGGCGTCGTGCTCGCCACGCGGGCCGGATACGATGCCTACGGATTGCCGGCCGTGCTTCAGGAGATCGGTCATCTCTCCGCTGCTGACTCGAGCGTGGCGCTGCTCTTCAAGACCCATCCGCATCCGGACGAACGCCTGGCGCGGCTGGGCGAGGCGATGGGCGTGCGCTTCGACGCCCTGAAGGACGGCAAAAATCTGAAGGAGCGCCTGGTGCGCACTGCCGCAAACAGTGGATCAAAACCGCCAACCGCGCGCTAGCAACGAGCGCATATTCAGAGCAACGCCCAAGCATCCCGAAGCGGAAAGTCGGCGAGCCAGGCCTGTCCGCGCTTAATTAGAGTAACGATGCAATCGACCATGAGCGCGAAAAAAGCTGATGCCGCACTAGAAATTTTCTAAAAAATGCAGTATAAACAAACCGTAATACTACGTAGTTCATAATGAAGTTTACCCGGGACGGCGCGTCAGACGCACTCGGGTCTTGTTGGGGGTGGATCTTGAGTAGTGAGAGACACATCGATCGCCGGCGCAATGCGGCGAGCCTGGGGTAGTCGTGCGCTCGGGACCATTCGAGCGCTCGCCCCGCGACCGGCGCAAGACGGACGCCCTGCAGGAAGGCGAGGCGCGTTTCCGGGCGCTTGTTCAGAATTCCTTCGACATCATTACCATTCACGACTCGAACGGGGTGACGACGTACGAGTCGCCGGCGGCGTCGCGCATTCTGGGCTATCCGCCCGGCACACTGATCGGCAAAACGCCATTTGAGACCCTGCATCCGAAAGATGTTGCCCGTGCGCGAACGGCCTTCGACGCGTTAATCAAAGGCGATACTTCGGTGGCCCCGGTGGTGCTGCGCTTTCGCCACGCGGACGGCTCCTGGATTCATCTTGAGGCGCTGGGTAACAATCTGCTGGACCATCCTGGCATTCGCGGCATCGTGCTCACGTCGCGCGACATTACTGAGCGTACGCGTGCCGAAGAGAGAGTCCAGTACCTGGCCAACTACGATGTGCTGACCGGCCTGCCAAACCGTTTTCTGATGCAGGATCGGCTCACCCAGGTGATAGCGAATGCGCACCGCAACCGGCTGCGAGTCGCGCTCATGCATATCGACCTGGATCGCTTCAAGGTGGTTAACGAAACCCTGGGCCACTACGTCGGCGATGCCCTGCTGAAACAGGCCGCGGAGCGGATCCGCAAGGCGATCCGCGACGCCGATACGGTCGCACGCGTGGGCGGCGACGAGTTCACCCTCGTGTTTCCGAATGTGACCAGTCTGCAGACGCTGTCTGCCGCGGCCGAGGTGGTCCTCGATGAGCTCGCACGGGCGTTCCCGGGCGATGGACAGGATTTGTTCGTCTCCGCATCGGTCGGCATCAGCCTGTATCCCGACGATGCCGGCAGCGTGGACGAACTCATCAAACACGCGGACGGCGCGATGTCCAGTGCCAAACACCTCGGGCGCAATAATTTTCAGTTCTACACTGCCGGCATGAACCAGGAAGTGCAGGACCGCATGCAGATCGAGGCGGGCTTGCGCACGGCGATACAACGTAATGAGCTGAGCCTGTTATACCAGCCGAAGATCGATCTCGCGACGCGACGCATATTCGGCGCCGAGGCCTTGCTGCGCTGGAACCACCCGAAGCTCGGGATGATTTCACCGTCGCGCTTCGTGCCGGTAGCCGAGGAGGCCGGACTGGTGGGGCAGATCGGCGAGTGGGTCCTGAATACGGCGTGCCGCCAGATTCGCGAGTGGCAGGACGCCGGGCATTCGCTGCAGGTTGCCGTGAACGTTTCCGCCCGCCAGTTTCAGGATTACGACGTTGCCGAACTGGTGATGGACATCATGCGCGACACCGGCGCGCTGGCGCAGAACCTGGAAATCGAACTGACCGAGAGTGCGGTCATGAGCGACGCCGAGGCTTCGATCGTCACGCTCGAGCGGCTGGCTGCGCTCGGCGTGCAGATCGCCATCGACGATTTTGGCACCGGCTACTCGAGTCTTTCCTACCTGAAGCGACTGCCGCTGGATCTGCTCAAAATCGATCAATCATTTGTCCGCGATATCTCGTCTGACCCCAACGATGCCGCCATCGTGCGCGCGATCATCACGCTGGCGCGCAGCCTGGGCATCATGGTGATCGCGGAGGGGGTGGAAAACGAAGCCCAGCTGGCTTTCCTCAATGCTTACGGCTGCCAGTACGCGCAAGGTTATTTGTTCGGCAGACCGCTAACGGCGCCTCAGTTGATCGAACTGGTCACCACCGGCGTACTCGAACAGAACGTCGCCTGACTGTTGGCAGCCTGGCGGCTGCCCGGTTTCGCGCGGATGATGCCCCGCCGGCGTAACTGGACCTCGCAGCAGCACCTCGATATCCGCCCAACTGCTTCCCGATCAACGGTCAATGCCGGTCGATTTTCACCACGGCTGGGCTGGCGCACGATCCGCTGCGATGGCGTGCGAACAGGCGTCCACCAGTTACGCGTCTGCTAGAATCCGATCAGGTTCGGTGCTTCCGGAGTAACAGCGGAATCGATCGCATTTTCTATCGACTGAAGGCTGATGGCACAAAAGATTCTGGCGTTTGCAGGCAGTCTGCGTAGCGGCTCCTTCAACAAGAAGCTGGTCCGCATCGCGGCGGAAGGCGCGCGCGCCGCCGGCGCCGAAGTCACCGAAATCGATCTGCGCGACATGCCGATGCCGCTTTACGACGGCGACATCGAGAGCGAGCAGGGATTGCCAGCGAACGCGAAGCTGTTCAAACGACTGCTCATGGAACACCAGGGCGTCCTGATCAGTTCGCCTGAATACAATACGGCCATTACCGCCGTGCTCAAGAATGCAATCGACTGGGCTTCCCGCAAGGAACCGGGAGAGCCGCCTCTTGTCGCGTTCAAAAGCAAGGTGGGGGGGCTCATGTCCGCATCGCCAGGCAATTTCGGTGGCGTGCGCAGCCTGGCCATGTTGCGTGCGCTGCTTTCGCATCTGGGCGTAATCATCGTCCCCGTGCAATTGGGTATCGCGCATGCCAACGAAGCCTTCGATGTACACGGAAATCTGCAGGACGAGCGCCAGCGGGAAACCATCCGTTCGATCGGCGCCGAAGTTGTCAGTTTCGTCAGCAAGCTCGGCTGATGCAGGCCCAAGTCCAATACGGTGCGTTGCGCCCCCGCGGCGCCTTGCGCCGGTGCATGGGTTTCCGACGCGGGAGCTGCTGCCGTCAATCTGGAAACAACATTTATTTTTCGTTCATGAGCTTAGCGCTTCAGGCCGCATTTTGACGGCGGTGGCATAGCGGTTGCTGAATCGACCTGGGGTAACGCATGTCATTCGATTCCTACTACAACGAGATGTATCTGGCTGACGGCAGCGTACGCAGCCATTACCAGCCGCTCGCGCAATGGATAGCCGAGACGCCGCCCGAGCATATCGTGCAAATGCGCCAGGCCGCGCAGCTGCTGTTCCATCGTGTCGGCATCACGTTCGCGGTTTATGGGGAGGAGGCGGGCTCGGAGCGGCTGATTCCTTTCGACATGCTGCCGCACATCATCCCCGCGGCGGAATGGCGCACGATCGCGACGGGGTTGCGGCAACGCGCCAAGGCTCTGAATGCCTTTCTGCACGACATCTATCACGGCCAGGAAATTCTCAGGGCCGGACGCGTGCCGAAAGAGCGCGTGACCGAGAACAAACAATTCCGCCCGGAAATGGTCGGCCTCGAAGTGCCCGGCGGCATTTATGCGCACGTCGCCGGGATTGATCTGGTGCGTGCGGGAGCGGGCGAGTACTACGTGCTGGAGGACAACCTGCGCACGCCATCAGGCGTGTCGTACATGCTGGAAAACCGCAAGATGATGATGCGGCTGGTGCCGGAACTGTTCGCGCGCCAGTCGATAGCGCCGGTCGAGCACTACCCCGACATGCTGCTGGAAAATCTGCGCAGCGTCGCGCCGAGCGGCGTGGAAAATCCCACGGTCGTGGTACTAACGCCCGGCCAGTTCAACAGCGCGTATTTCGAACATGCTTTCCTTGCGCAGCAGATGGGCATCGAATTGGTGGAAGGCGCTGACTTGATTGTGCGCGACGACGTGGTCTACATGCGCACGACCAGCGGGCCGCAGCGTGTGGATGTGGTCTATCGCCGCATCGACGACGATTTTCTCGATCCCCAGGCCTTTCGTGCCGACTCGATGCTCGGCGTGCCGGGACTCGTCGGTGCCTACCGCAAAGGCAAGGTCACGCTCGCCAACGCCATCGGCACCGGCGTCGCCGATGACAAGTCGATCTATCCTTATGTGCCGGAGATGATCCGTTTCTATCTCGGCGAAGAGCCGCTGCTCACCAATGTGCCGACTTACCAGCTCAGCTTTGCCGACGATCTGGCCTACGTGCTCGCGCATCTGGCCGAACTGGTGGTGAAGGAGGTGCATGGCTCCGGCGGTTACGGCATGCTGATCGGCCCGACGTCCACCGAACGCGAGCGCGAAGCCTATCGCCAGCGCATCCTGGACGCACCGGAGAAATTCATTGCCCAGCCGACGCTGTCGTTGTCCACCTGCCCG
>JANMYN010000030.1:0-8178 GCA_031382195.1 Betaproteobacteria bacterium | reverse complement strand
GACACCCGTCTTGGACTCGCAACCCCAGTTGCCGGGATTGGGCAGAAGTGACGATGACTGCGTAGTCTCGGTAACGCTGGTACGGCAGGCCGACGCGGCCAGAATGGCTTCCGACATCTTGGCACGCGCGGTGTAGTCCTGATATGCCGGCAGCGCAACCGCCGCCAGAATACCGATGATCGCAACGACGATCATCAGTTCGATCAGGGTAAAACCTTTTTGTACGGCCTTCATGGATAACTCCTTGAGGGTTGATGAACAAACACCCTCGAAGTGCAGGTGTTCGGTATCGGTACCGCAAGCCCTGTGCCAGCACTTCAAAGCATCCAGCGGGATCAGCAATATCTTTCCAAGATAGAAGAAACTATTTTTTATAACAATAACTTGGATCGCTATTTTAAAGTTGGTAGCGACCTGGGCTCTGGCGCGCAATGATTATTGCCGTCGGCATTTAACGAAGTGCACAAGCTTGGCCGTTAGGCGCCATCAGGAACAATCGGCAGTAACTGACGCAGTTCGTCACCGGGTCTGATAACCCGGGAGTTCCTCTTCATTTACCTGATCGATCTGATCGGGATCAAGAAATTGCTCCGCGTACCTCAAATACACCTTCTTGCGCACGAATATATCAAACAGATCAGAATCAATGTGTCCGTTAAGCCTGAACTTGCCGAGGATTTGCAGCGATTCGGTAAGTGTCTTGCCCTTCTTGTAAGGACGGTCCTTTGCGGTGAGGGCCTCGAAAATATCGGCGATTCCCATTACCCGCGCCTGTACCGACATCTGTTGCCGGGTTAATCCCCGTGGATAGCCTTTGCCGTCCATGCGCTCATGGTGTCCCCCGGCATACTCGGCGACATTTTTCAGATGCTTGGGCCAAGGCAGAGACTCCAGCATCTTTATTGTTACCTCGATATGGTGATTGATGACATGGCGCTCCTCCTGTGTCAGGGTTCCGGACCGAATGGTCAGATTGTTGACTTCGTCGGCGGTCAGGAAATCCGCCTCATTGCCGTCGATGTCACGCCAGCGATAAGCCTTCGAGATATCACGGACCCGCCTTTGATCTTCCTCCGGCATCACCTCAGATCCAAAATTACTGAAGCGCAGGAACTGCCGGTCTTCATCGATCTGGCGCGTCCGCGCTTTCAATTCGCGGTCGGCCCTTTCCCATTCGCCGGTCCGATTGTCCGGCGAGTTCAGCCTGGTTTTCAATCTTGAGATTTCTGCATCGCGCTTGAGTATTTCGAATCGGGTATCGATCAACGCGATGCGATCGAAAATCGTCTGCAGCTTGGTTGCCTTGTCCACCACATGAACGGGCGTGGTGACTTTGCCGCAATCGTGCAAGAGCCCGGCAATCTTCAGCTCATAGCGATCCTTCTCCGTCATCGCGAAATCGGCCAGGGGGCCCTCGTCGGTTTCATTGACGGCTTCGGCCAGCATCATCGTCAGCATGGGCACCCGCTGGCAATGTCCTCCGGTGTAAGGAGATTTGTCATCGATCGCGGCATTTATCAAACTGATGAAGGATTCAAACAATCCTTCCAATTGGCTGATCAGCTGGCGGTTCGTTAGTGCAACCGCAGCCTGGGACGCCAGGGATTCTGCGAGACGCTGATCGGCTTCGGAAAACGGAACCGTCGCGCCAGATTGACGATCCTTGGCGTTGATCAGTTGCAGTACACCGATAACTTCGTCTTCATGATTTTTCATCGGCACAGTAAGAAAAGACTGCGACCGATATCCGGTTTTGCGGTCAAAGCTCTTGGTCCCGCTGAAATCGAAACCTTGCGCCGCATAGGCATCCGCGATGTTCACCGTCTCATCGCGCAGAACCGAGTACGCGACGACCATCGAATTATTCGGCCGCCCATGCTCGTCGAAAAGCCGCACTGGATAAAACGGCACCTCCACGCCCGTCGTTCCACCCATAGCGATACTCAGTGAATCGGTGCGCAGGATCTCGAAGTGGACGAGCTTCTTGTCCGCATCTACCCGGTAGAGGGTACCGCCATCGGCGTTCGTAATTTTCTTCGCCGCCACCAGAATCGCCTCGAGCAGGCGATTCGTATCTTTCACCCTGGATAACGAAATACCGATTCCATTGAGTTCCTCCAGTCGGCGAAACAATTCGGTGGGGGTTGGTTCGCTCATCGTGTAATTTCTCGGGCTGAAAATATCCCGAATAGTCGTGCCCTACTTGATACAAACGGCCCTGACCTGGAGCATGTCTGTCACGCCCTGCAGCACCTTTTCGATGCCGTCTTGTTTGAGTGTACGCATTCCCTCCGCCAGCGCAGTCGCAACAATCTCCACGACGCGAGCATGCTCCTGGATATGCTTCTTCACCGTGTCGGTACCGACCAGCAATTCGTGCAAGCCAACCCGGCCCTTGTAACCGGTACCGCCGCAAGCGTCGCAGCCAACCGGGGTATATAAAGTAAGCTGTCCCTTGTCGTCCGCAAACATTTTCACCCACTCGCGATAGACAGCCTCATAGGCTGCTTTGGGATCGCGCTTCCAATTCTCGGTATTGCGCAGTTCGACGCTGTACTCCTCGAGAATCGCCTTGATTTCTTCCTGGCTCGCAACATGAGGTGTTTTGCACTTCGAGCACAGCCGTTTTGCCAGACGCTGAGCGAGAATTCCCAGTAGCGCGTCGGCAAAATTGAACGGATCCATGCCCATATCGAGCAGGCGGATGATCGATTCCGGCGCACTGTTGGTATGCAAGGTTGCAAATACCAGGTGGCCAGTCAGCGACGCCTCGATACCGGTCGAAGTCGTCTCCTTGTCGCGCATTTCACCAACCATAATGATGTCGGGGTCCGCCCGCAGAAAGGCTTTCATTGCCACTGCGAATGTGAGTCCGGCCTTGGGATTCATCTGGACCTGACGCAGCCCTTTCTGCGTAATTTCCACCGGATCCTCCGCAGTCCAGATTTTGGTTTCGGGCGTATTCAGGTAGCCGAGAACGGAGTGCAATGTCGTCGTCTTGCCGGAACCGGTAGGACCACAGACGAAGAACAATCCATACGGTTTGCTGACCGTTTCCTTAAGAATGCCTACATTGCGCCGGGACAGGCCTAGTTTGTCGATGGGGATGGGTTCGCCTGCCGCAAGAATACGCATCACGATGTCTTCGACTCCCCCCGCAGAAGGGATGGTGGCCACCCGCAATTCGATGTCGAGCGGTCCGAATTTCTTGAACTTGATCTTGCCGTCCTGCGGTTTTCTCATTTCCGAGATATCCAGGTCGCACATAACCTTCAAGCGTGCCGCAATCGCGTTCCGATAGCTCGCTGGAACCGAGATGTAATTCTGCAAGGTACCATCCTTGCGGAAACGCACCTCGGTCTTCCCTTTACCGGGATAGGGTTCGATGTGAATGTCGGATGCGCCCTGATGGTAAGCGTCGACGATGATCTTGTTTACCAGTTTGACCAGTTCGTTGTCCTGCGCCAGGGATGCGTCGTCGGCGCTTACGCCGCCTTCTTCATCACTTTCTTCATCCATGGTAGAGAGCAATTCACCGATCGAGGAGCTATCGCCCGACTCCGCCCCGAAAAACTGGTCGAGCGTTGCACCAAATTCCCGATGCGTGCAGACCCTGAACACGATCTTGTGCTTCGGAAAAATATTGCTCACTACCTTCGACGCCCGCACTTTTTCAGGATCGGTTGTGAGTACGATCAGTCCTTCCTTGACATCCTCAATGGGGACCCACAGGCTGCTTTCCACATAATCTCGTTTCAGGTTTTTCAGCAGATCCAGCGGTTTTACTCGATCCTGCTTAAAAGACTCGTACGGCACCTTGAAGAACAGCGAAAGCGCTTCGCCGATGGCCGGGGACTTGACCTGAAATTCGTCGATCAACACATCCTCGATGTCCAAGTTTTTGCGTCGCGCTGATCGCGTCGCCAATTCCATTTCCTCGGCTGAGAGCACAGCATTCGTGACGAGATGGTCATACTTTCCCCGCAGCATCGCCGCCGGCCTGCTGCGTTGGCGCAATGCGATCTCCAACGTCTCGCCAAGGTGCGCTGCGCCCTCCTCCGCTATAGTGGAAAACGGCTGGCCGCTCTTGGAATTGATGACTTGTATTACGCCGATTAATTCACTGGCTCCACTGTCGACAACCGGTGCCACCAGCATCTGCTTGGTGCGAAACCCGGTACGCTTGTCGACTTCTTTGAGGAATTTCAGATTGGGGTTATGTACGCGCAGTTCGTTGTCATCGTAGACATCGCGTATGTTGATCAGCTTCTTCGACAACGCGACGAACCCGGCAATACTTTGTTCGTTGATCGGCAATTTGAGATCTTTGAATGAGGACAATCCGGTCTTGACCTTCGAGATGATCGAAGTCCTGTCCTCCGAGAGCACATAAATCGTCAGCCGTTCCGCTTCGAACAGCGAACATATGTCCTGCGACAGCTCCAGCATGATCTCGTCGATGTTGCTGGTCGCGTGAATCTTGTTCGTCACTGCCTGAAGTTTCTTCTGAAACTCCAGCTTGTGGCTCATCTCGGCCAGATTCTGACCAGCCTGCGGCTTAGTTTCGAATACTGTGCTCATGGTGCGCATCCTTCCTTCATCGTGGCTGCCAGTCCGGTACGTTATTCGAGTGACTGCCGGTCTGGTAATCCGCTCTGTACTGCTCTTACGGATTCAAAACTTGAAAACTTGTCCGTTGGACAACATGCGCGGGTTATACCTTTCCGCATACTCCTCGACCTCCTGCATCGTAAGCGTACCAGCGCCGGGCTTCAGGTGCGTCACGAATACCCGGGTAGAGCGCTTCAGCTTGGCCAGCTCTTCTGCGAGCATACTTGGGCATAGATGCTTGGAAGCGATTGCCAGTTCCTTTTCCATATTCGGAAAGGCGGTTTCGATGATGAGGTAGCGCAGGTTCACTATCTTGTTGACCTCGGTCCACAGCGCATCGTTAACCGTGGTGTCCCCGGTAAATACGAGGCTTGCTTCTCCGCTGTCAAACTGGAAGCCCACGGCCGGTACAACATGGTTTGCCGGCAGGACTTTTATTTTGCGCCCATCAAGATCAATAGCGTCGCCAATCGAAAATGTCGAGTAGCGCAGGTAAGGCGCGGCCTTGCTCGGTATCTCGGAGAAATCCGGCCAAACTTTCCAGTTGAAAATATGCTCTTGAAGAATTTTGCGTGTGGCCTCCGTACAATGCACAGTCACCGGCGTTTCGCGCATGGGGCCCACAGTATCCACGAGAAACGGCAGCGACGTGACATGATCGAGGTGAGAGTGCGTCAGAAACACGTGGTCGATCTTGAGCAGTTCAGTAATGGCGAGGTCGCCAACGCCGGTGCCTGCATCGATTAATACGTCATTGTCGAGCAGCATCGAGGTTGTGCGCAGATTCCCGCCAATTCCCCCACTGCAGCCAAGTATCCTGATCTGCATCGCTATTTGGTTTCAAATTTCCAGGAGCCGTCCCAGCCCTGTTCGGGTGGATCCTGGCGCAAATGCGTCAGTCTTTCCAGAAACAGGGCGTAAAGTCCGTTGCCGGGCTTCACTTTCGTGAGGTTGATCAACTGCAATTCTGCCATATCCCAGTCACGCGCCCGGTACAGCTTGAGAGCCTGACCCCAGAGTTTTAGTTCATCCTGTACCGGCTTATCAATTTCACCGGACAGCCCGATCGGCTCGAAAATAGAGACCGACGCTTCCTTACCCTTGACCTTCACTTTGTCGAGTTCGCGGAAAACGACGTCAGGGACTTCGGTGCGAGTGTCTTCGCCGACAATCATCTTCACCCCATACTGCTTGGTAATCCCCTCGAGACGCGATGCCAGATTCACGGCGTCACCCATCACCGTGTACGCCAACCGAATTTCCGAACCCATGTTGCCAACGCTCATTCGGCCGCTGTTGACGCCCACGCCAATGTTAATCGGCGGCCACCCATTCTCCTTGAAGCGAGGCTGCAATTCGGCGAGAACGCGGTGCATTTCCAGACCCGCCAAGACCGCGTTACGCGCGTGCTGCGGGTCATTCAACGGAGCACCCCAGAAGGCCATGATGCAATCGCCCATGTACTTATCGATCGTGCCGCGATACTTATAGATTATTCGAGTGAGCGGCGTCAGAAATTCATTCATCAGCCTGGATAATTCTTTCGGATCCAGGCCCTCCGAGATCGTTGTGAAACCGCGCACATCGGTAAACAGCACCGACAATTCCCGGCTCTCGCCCTGCATCGAAAAAGCTTCCGGATCCTTGCTCATTTCGTCGACCAACTCCGGCGGAACATACTGCCCGAACAGGCCTGTAATCTGGCGTTTGGCACGCGATTCCACAAAGAAACCGTATGACATATTAAGAGCGAATAACATCGCGATCATCAATAAGCCAGAAGCCAGCGGAAGCACCAGATTACCCTCGGTCCATACCAGCACATTGGTGGCGAACACCGCGACAATTACCACGACTGTCAATGCGGTGGCCCGCAGTGGATTTACCATTGGCAGCAGCAGCGCCATGCCTATCCCGGAGAGCAAAAGCAACACTACTTCCGCGCCCAGAACGTAGGGTGGTCGCTGTTTGATATTGCCATCAAGCATGCCGGAAATCAGGTTGGCGTGGATTTCCACGCCGGGATAAACACTGGCAACGGGTGCGGCTCGCAAGTCATATAGTCCCGGGGCAGTCGTACCGATCAGCACAATTTTGTTCTTGAGATGGTCCAGCGGCGTATTGCCGTGCAAAACGTCAGTGGCTGAGATGTACTTGAAACTGCCTTGCTTGCCGCGATAGGGGACCAGGGCCGTTACGAAATTGTCCACCGGGACACGGACCGGTCCTATGTCCACCCACTCGAGTCCGGGATAGTCTTTCGACCAGAACTTGTCTTGCGGAAAACCGGGCACGACCCGCGGTAGGCCCAGGCCAAGTCGGATTATCGCCATCGAAAGGGATTCATAGTAGGCACCGTTGTACTCCGCCAGCATGGGCACGCGCCGGGTCACGCCATCGTCGTCGGGCAAAGGGGTGAAATGGCCGCCGCTGGCGGCCGCCTGCTGAAATTCCTCCAGATTGGCTCCATAACCCGCCCAGCTCGTAAAGAGAATGTTCTTACCCTTGAAGGTGCCGGCCGGCAATACCGGCTTGGGAAGCGTACCGGTGGCACGTCCTTTCCCGTCTTCCGACCTGACGTCGGAAAAGTAATATCCGAGCACTATCGCCCGGTTCTTCAATTTTTCCGCGAAAACGCGATCGTATTCGAGTTGCGGTGCGACTTCTTTCAGAACTGCCTGATACTGGACGTTGCTCTTCAACTCCTTCTGTCCCAACTCCCGCAGGATTCCCAGACCGGAGCTTTCGTCGCGTTCGGCAAATACGACGTCGAAGGCGACGATTCCCGCCTTGTAATGATCAAAAAGCTGGTCAAGCATGGCGCCGAGTTTGTCGCGCCGCCACGGCCAGCGTCCTTCCGCGGCCAGGCTTTTCTCATCGATGTCGATGATGACAATGCGTGGATCGATGCTATTTGCCATCGTCAGGCGCAGGCGCGCGTCATAGACGATGTTCTCGAAGCGGTCGATGAACGGGATTTGGTAATAGCGACCTGCGTGCCCGGCAAAAGCAAGGACCACCACCAGCCCGAGCGCGATGCGCACAAGGTGCTTCTTCAATCCGCCTCCCTTAATCGTGTCGTGTTGTGCGCCCAACGCGCGCCACGGACCGCGCCACCCGACAACAATGGGAAGACACCCTCGCCGGGCAGAGCGTTATGGCATCAGGGTTTCAGGAAGAACTCCATCTTTACACCGGCCAGCTCGATGATGTCGTGATCGCCCAGTTGACGTGCTTGGGCGTCGAGCGTCTTGCCGTTGACCATCGGGAAATTGGCGCCTTCCACGTGGGTAATGAAGTAGCCCTGCGGCCGCTTGGCAATGACCGCCACTTGAACACCAGGCTTGCCCAGCGTGGTCAACGGCTTGGACAACGGTAACTCCTTACCCGCATTAGGACCGGACAGGATCTGAATGGTACCGCCACCCTGCGCGGTCGAGGCTGCCGCAGGTGTGGCCGAGGCCGGCGCTGGGGTCGGGGTCGGGGTCGGGGTCGGGGTCGGCGCAGATGCTGCCGCGAGTTTCGGCGCTGCAGTCGGCACCGCACCAGGCACGGACGCGGTTTGAA
>JANMYN010000867.1:0-2113 GCA_031382195.1 Betaproteobacteria bacterium | reverse complement strand
TTCCGGGACAGCGCTAACTGCAGAGTACGCCGAGGAAACCTTGAATCCCACCACGAAGGCACGAAGAACACAAAGGTTCACGAAGAAAACCCAACTCTGAATTTGTCGTTCTTTGTGCAACTTCGTGTTCTTCGTGCCTTCGTGGTGAGAATTTCAGCAGCCATGAAGGAAAACGAATCATCATTCGACCGACAGCATCTGTCGGATCAAGTCTCGATCTCTACTCTTGATTACAGCGCGGCGACGCCTGCTCTCGCAACGATGCAGTCCTGAAACGACAGCACACCGGACACGCCGATCCCGCCCACGAACCGGCCGTCCTTGAGCAGCGGAACGCCGCCTTCCAGCGGTACCGCGCCGGGGAGTCCCAACATCGCGGTGCGCCCTTCGAGAACGTTGTCTTCGAGGGCTTTGGTCGGCCGCTTGAACAGAATCGCGGTGCGCCCCTTCTCCTCGGCGATCCTGCTGGACGCCTTCTGTGTTCCATCCATGCGCTCGAGATACATCAAATGGCCGCCGTCATCCAGCACGGCGATGACCACCGCCCAACCGTTCTTACTGGCTTCGGCTTGCGCGGCCGCGGCCACGCGCTTGGCGTCTTCCAGGGTGAGGGTCATGGTCTGAAGCATCGCAACTTCTCCCGTCAGTGCACGGCATTGAACAAATCTTTGTAAATGCGCCCGTCCTTCATGACGAGCTTGATGTTGCCCGGCGCCTGCAGAAGCTTCACGTCGTTGTGCGGTTCGCCAGCCACCACCACCAGATCGGCCAGGAAACCTTTCGCGACTTCGCCGGTCTGGCCTTCCAGCATCATTGCGGCGGCGCCAACCTTTGTCGCGGCAACGAGGGCTTCGGCATCGGAATAGCCGAAGAAGCGGACGAAATGACCGAGGTCGCGGGCGTTGGTTCCGTGCGGCGTCCAGGGAAATCCGTAGTCTCCGCCCACGAGGACGCGAACGCCGCGCTTGCGCAGTTGGGCAAAAACCCGCTGTGCGCATTCGAACTGGTGAACTACGCCGAGCGCCTCTGACTTTTGATAAGTGATGCCCCACGGTTCGGCCTCGTACAGGAGGTTGTGCAGGAGGCCGATCGCGGGCGCGACGAATACCCTGTCGCGGGCAGCTTCCAGAAGGTCGAGGCACTCCTCGTCAGCGTATTCGCAGTGATACAGGATGTCGATTTTATGCTTCAACGCGAGCTTGATCGATGCGGCGGCACGCACATGGGCCGCGATGCGTTTGCCGTGCGCGTGTGCCGTTTGGGCCGCCGTGCGGATCTCGTCCTCATTCATGATGTTCCGGTGCGAGGCGGAATTCGGCGTGGTCTGATTCCCGGAAATGTTCAGCTTGATCGTGTCCACGCCCTCCCGAATCAAGGTTCTGCAGGCCTGCGACATCTCGTCCACACCGTCCACGATCATGGCGATCGATTCGCGGTGGATATGCATGCGGCGTTCGTCGCCGAGGTTGCCGGTATTGGTCAGTTCCGGGCCGGCTGCCAGTAGCCGCGGACCCGGGATGTGTCCGGCCTCGATCTCGTTGCGGATGACCACATCGATGCGCGGTTTTGCGGAACCGCCGCTGACGCAGGACGTAAAGCCGGCCTCGAGTACGACGCGGGCATGCTGCGTGGTCCGTAGCGTGTGCTCTTCCGGCGGGACGTCGCCGGTGTCGGCAATGTCCGCCTTGTGCAGAAAGGGCAGATGCGCGTGGCCATCGACCAGCCCGGGGATGACGGTGTGCCCAGGGATATCGATATGCCTTGTCCCATCCTGCTTGCGCCGGCCCTGCGGCCGGACCTCGGCGATGCGGTTTCCGGTGATCAGGACATCGGCAGGAATCGCCGGTTTGCCGCTCCCGTCCCAGACCTTGCCCCCGCGTAACAGAACCGATTCCATTTTCTAGCCCGTAATCAGGTCAGCAAGGATTGTAACCCTGACCGGGCAGCGGATTGGGGTCCGGCCGCGCAGGGATGGGGAAATGTGCCGCCGGGTGCGGGTTATACTCGCAGCGCTAACGAAAACAAGATCAGGAGAAAATCATGGAAGGAAAATTCCTGCAGGGGAAGGTCGCAGTCATTACCGGAGCCAGCCGCGGACTGGGCAGGGCAATGG
>JANMYN010000893.1:0-2680 GCA_031382195.1 Betaproteobacteria bacterium | reverse complement strand
GGCGCACCCGATCGAATCCCGGTCTCGGCGGCGTCGTGCGGCAGGCGTTCGCAATCCATTCGGTCTGGCGCGCGAAATCTTCCCTGCCGCCGAATAGCGCCGGGTCCAACACCTGCACGTAAACATTCGCGGCCCAGCCTTCATCCGGGTCCGCGCGCCCGTGGCCCGACAGTCCCTGCGTCAGCGCTTCCACCATCAAACCCAATGCGTATCCCGTGTGTCCATGATCCAGCCCGCCGATCGGCAGCAATCCGCCTTTCGGTTCGTTGAACAGCACGGCGGGATCGTCCGAAGGATGCCCATGACCATCGAGCACCCACTGTGCGGGCAGCTTGCGGCCTTCCTTGTTCAACCGGCCGGTGAGTCCGTGCGTGGTGATCGACATCGATACGTCGATCATTACCGGATCGCCTTGGGTCGGCCACGCCGCGGCAATCGGGTTCGGCGTATGCGTGCCGGTGCCGCGTCCGCCGTGCGGCACGACGCCGCCGGTTTCCGGTCCGGAGGAAATCAACATTACCATCATGCCCTGATCGGTCACGCGCTTGAGATACGCCGCGAGGCAGGCAATATGGTGGCTGCGGCGGATGGCGACGGTGCAGGTGCCGTATTTCTTGGCGCGCTCCAGCGCGAGATCGATGGCGCGTGCAGTGAGCCAGGTGCCGGGCAGGCGCATGCCGTCCCAGGTGACGGCCGCGGGGAAGTCCGCGATCACGCGCGGCGATCCGGATTTCGTCATGCCACCTTTTTCCAGATCGTTCAGATAAGGCGCAAGCAACTGCAGGCCGTGTGTTGTGTGCCCGAGCAGGTCGCCCTCGACCAAGATTTCAGCGACGACTTGCGATTTTTCTGACTCAAGGCCTGCCTTTTCGAGCAGGGCCGTGGCGAAGCGCACGAGGTCTTCGGCGCGGTAACGTGGTTGATTAGACATTAGGTCAAGGTCTCAACACAGAGGCACAGAGAACACAGAGAACACAGAGGAAGAACAGAGGGGGTGCTAAGAGCAGTGCGATTGTTCGTGAATTCTAGTTGACAACTTTCGCGGGAATACATCGTCGACCTCGGAAACATTCCAATCCAAGCCTTTTCTCTGTTGTTGCCTTTCCTCTGTGTTCTCTGTGCTCTAAAAGAGTACTCCACGCTATCGCGAGGGTATCCGTGTCCTCTGTGGCTACAGGTTTGTGGTGATTTTGATCAGTAAGTCGCACGTCCGCCGGAAAGGTCGAACACAGCGCCGGTGGTGAAGGAACAATCCTCGGTGCAGGCCCACGACACGGTCGCGGCGATTTCTTCGACCAGGCCAAAGCGACCCATGGGAATCTTGGAGAGCATGTAATCGATGTGGCTCTGCGGCACCTGATCGAAGATCGGCGTTTTGACCGCGGCTGGCGTCACGCAGTTGACCGTAATGCCGTTTTTGGCGGTTTCCTTGCCGAGCGACTT
Source organism: Betaproteobacteria bacterium (assembly GCA_031382195.1). GTDB lineage: Bacteria > Pseudomonadota > Gammaproteobacteria > Burkholderiales > JACQAP01 > JACQAP01. The sequence goes on along the minus strand of JANMYN010000893.1, from coordinate 1,237 downwards.
GGTGAGCCCAATCACCGCCGCTTTCGATGAACTGTAGGCAGCCGCATTGGGATTGCCTTCTTTGCCCGCGATCGAGGCGATATTGACTATGCGACCATAATTGTTCTTGATCATGTGCGGGACAACGGTGCGGCAGCAATAGAAGACACCGTTGAGATTGATGTCGTGCACGCGCAGCCAATCTTCGGCGGGCAGTTCCCAAGTCGGCGCGTTCATACCGGCGATGCCTGCGGAGCACACCAGCGCATCGACCTTACCGAATGCCGCAACCGTGGACTTGAAAGCCGCCTCGACCTGGTCGAGCTTGGTGACGTCGACTTTTGCCGTGTGCGTCTTGACCGCACCCAGCGACTTGGCTGCGTCGGCCATGGCTTTTTCGTTCATGTCCCAGATGGCGACATTGGCGCCCGATTGCGCGAGCCGTCTGGCAATGGCCAATCCGATGCCGGACGCTGCGCCGGTGACAATGGCGCTGCGGCCTTTCATGTCGAGCTGATTCATGGCACTCCCCCTTTTATTTTGATCGTTGTGCCGGACGCCTGTGGCAGCCGGACGCGAAAGACCGCCATTTTAATTCAGCCGGCCCGCACCGGCCAAACCCATTTTTTGGCTTAAACGATTACACCTCAACGCAAAGGCGCAAAGGACGCAAAGGTCGCAAAGGAAATCAAGATCAAGAGAATTGAAAGTGAACGCTCATAACTTTTCGCCGCATCGGATTTCCCCGGGCACCGTAAGTGACCCGCAGAACACCTTCCTCTCTTTTGCTTTCCTTTGCGTTCTTTGCGTCCTTTGCGCCTTTGCGTCGAGATTTTTCTTTAGACAGCCTGGCCGGCGGCGTGGCCGGAGGCCCAGGCCCACTGGAAGTTGTAGCCGCCGAGGTGGCCGGTCACGTCCACGACTTCGCCGATGAAATACAGCCCAGGCTGCTTGCGGGCTTCCAGCGTCTTCGACGAAAGCTCGCGGGTGTCCACGCCGCCGAGGGTGACCTCGGCTTTCTTGTAACCGACGGTGCCGCTCGGACGCACGCGCCAGTCGTGCAGGCGCTGCGCGATTTCTCGCAGGCGAGGCGCATTGAAGCGCTTTACCGGCTGGTTGCCGAAATTGATATCGACCCAGCGCTGGGCAAAGCGCTGCGGCAGGAATTCGCCGAGCACGTTCGCGAGCAATTTTTCGAAGGCCTGCACATCCTCCAGAATTTCCAGAGCATCCCGGTCGGGCAGCAGGTTCACGGATA
>JANMYN010000780.1:0-5727 GCA_031382195.1 Betaproteobacteria bacterium | reverse complement strand
GATACAGCTCAGGCTCGTAGGCGATCACCGAGATGTTCGACGTGTTGCCCTTGTCGCCGGAGCGGCAGTGGGCGAGGTGCTGGAGAAGAACTTTCATCGTGGATACCGTGAATATCGTGAATGTCGTAGATGTCGTGATGTCGTAAATATCGTGAATGCGTGGATGCGTAAAGGTGTGAATTTATTGAATGTCGGTTTAAACCCTCGCAGTCGCGAGCACGGCATTCACGATATTCACGGCCTTCCCTCAGCTTTCAAAAAAGTTGATGCTCGGCACCACTTTCTCCCGCGGCACCAATGACGACCAGACGCCAATGATTTCGCGGGTGCGGTCCTGGTGCGGGACGCGTTTGCCCGTCATCCCGACGCCGGATACCGCCATGCCGTCGATTTCGCGGCCGACTTTGATCGCTTCTTCGCGCGTCTTCGTCCTTGCGGCTACGCGCACGGCGATCTCGTAAGGTTCCGGCGCGTCTTTCGGTGTCATTGCGCCGTGAATGGCGTTCAGTCCGAGAAAATCGATGCGCACTTCTTCCGCGTCGAGCTTCACGATCTTGAAGCGCTCCTGAAGGATTGTCTGCGCCAGTTGCGCGCGCCGCAGGGCACCCGGTCCGGCGTAAAAGAACATGTCCTCGCCAATGAAACCCTCGATGCAACCGATGGAAACTTTCAATGTCGGCGTACGCGGCTTGCCGGAAATCCGGGTGATCCGCACGCGGTCCGGTCCGACCTGTTCGAGCTTGGCGGTTGTGAAATCAACGACGACGTCGGGCGTAATGTAGTTCGCCGGATCGTGAACTTCGTAGAGCATCTGCTCCTTCACGGTCATCAGATTGATTGCGCCGCCCGTTCCCGACACCTTGGTAAGCACGGCGGAACCGTCTTCCTCGACTTCGACGATCGGGAAGGCCAGGTTCCAGGGTTCCGGGACATCCTTGAATCCGGGGTCGGAGAAATAACCTCCGGTGACTTGCGCGCCGCATTCCATCAGATGGCCGAGGCCATTGCCGGCGCCGAGACGGGCATGGTCCAGCGCATCCCAGCCGAACTCGTGCATCATTGGCGCCATGAAGATCGATGGATCGGCGACGCGGCCGGATACGACGATCTGCGCTCCCTGCTTGAGCGCGGCGACGATCGGCTCCGCTCCCAGATACACTTCTGCTGAAACCAGACTGTCGGTCAGTGACGCAGTCGGTTTGCCGTTCTCGAGAATTTTGTCGGTGAGCTGCAGCACGCGATCGGTGATCAGGCTGCCGTTAATCGCTGCGACCTTGACGCCTTTTGCCCCGAGCTTCTTCAGCCAGTAGACGATGCGTTCGGCGGCTGCATCCGGATTGATCCAGCCCTGGTTGGTCACGATCCGGGTGCCGCGCTGGATGCAGCCTGGCAATACCGCCTGCATGCGCTCATCGAGATAAGTGTCATAACCCGGAAACGACGGATCGCGGCGCTTGCGCACCTGCGCGGCGGAGACGGTCGCTTCCGCCATGGTTTCGAAACACAGGTAATCGAGGTCGCCGCGTTCGGCGTTCCATCTGGCCGGTTCGATGCGATCGCCCCACCATGCCGATCCGGCGCCGATACGCACGATTTTCTTCATCGTGCGGCTCCCGTGTTGTTGCAAAACATGCTTCCTCCCGCTCTATTTTTCTTCTTCCGTGACCGTGGACATTTTGGGGCCGAAATACTGGATTGTCGATGCGACCTCGGCAATTGCAGCGGATTCCGGCAATCGGTACAAAGTCCCAGCAATTCGCCTAACACACTGAAATGTCGAGCTTAGACCCTTCTTATTAATTCCACCGGTCAGAACGAATTCTTGACAAAGGCACTTCCAGCCAACGAATATTTCTCAAAAACCGCCGCAAGCAGACCCATCGGGAGGAGTCGTCATGCTGAAATTGATCACCGCGCGCTTTGCGCGGCTGCTGGTACTGTCTCTTGTATGTGCAGCGTCGGTCGCATCAGCGCAGTCTCCAATTCGAATCGGATGGCTGTCGTCCCTGACCGGTCCGCTGTCTTCCGCCGCAATCGCGGAAAATCAGGGCGTTCAATTCGCGGTCGATGAGATCAATGCGGCCGGCGGCGTCAACGGCCGCAAGCTCGAACTCATCACGCGCGACACCAGCGGCGAACCGACCAAGGCGGTGAACTTCGCCAAGCAACTCGCGTTCGTGGACAAGGTGGACTTCATCATCGGCCCGGTGAATTCCGGCGAGTCGCTCGCCACCGTGCCGATCGTCGCCAAGGCCGGCATCCCCAATCTCATTATTGGCACAATCGATGAGTTGGTCGACGCGCAGAAATTTCCGTTGGCATTCCGCGCCATCAATACCAACCGGCAATGGATCGAGGCGGCAAACGATTACGCGCTCAACGTTCTAAAGAAGAAAAATATCGCGGTCATCGGCGATACCTCCGGCTACGGCACTGCGTCGGCGAAAGTTGCACAGGATCTTCTGGAACAGGCCGGTGTAACGCCGGTCTATTCGGCTCTGGTCGACCCCAACAAGACCGACCTCACTGATGAAATGAACAAGGCGAAAGCTGCGGGCGCGGAAGTGATCATGCCGTGGACGGCCGCGACGGGACTGCTCGCGCGGTTGTTCAACACCCGTGGCGACATGGGCTGGGTCGTGCCTATTGTCGGCCATCCGGCGATGATGGCGCCCACAGTCCGGCCGCTGCTGAACAAACCGGAATATTGGCGCAACGCGTTCGCTGCCGGTTATCTCAGCACCACCTACGATGCGAAGGGCAAGCTGCCGCCGCGTACTCAGGCGCTGATGGACAAGATCCGGCCCAAGCTCGGCAAGGGCGAAATCGATTTCATGTTCTGGTGGATCGCGCTCGGCTACGACACCGTTAAAATCGTCGAGCACGCCGTGAAGACTGCCGGGTCCACCGATGCCGCGGCGATCGGCAAGGTGCTGGAGAGCACCAAAGACTTCCCTGGCGTCTACGCGAATTATTCGTGGAGCAAGGACAACCGCAACGGGTTCCCCGATCACAATATCGTCATGAACGTGGCGGGCAGCTTCAAGGATGGGAGCTTTGCGGCCGCTAAGCGCTAGCGCGCCCGAGGGAAGAGGGGCGAGGGACGAGGGGCGAGGGAACAGCATAGTGATCGCGAGCTACCGGGATTTGACCGTTTGGCAACGGGCTATGGAACTAGTAGAGCTTGTTTACAAACTTACGGCGACGCTGCCTCGTGAAGAGACGTATGGACTCGCCTCGCAATTGCAGAGATCGGTCGTTTCCGTTCCATCGAATATCGCTGAAGGTCATGCAAGGGAATCGACCAAGGAATATTTGCGCTACTTATTGATAGCGCGTGGCTCGATGGCGGAATTGGAAACCCAGTTGATACTTTGCGCACGACTGCGTCTGCTCCACCAAGATGATGTTGGCCAAGCACTGAATAGTTCTGACGAGGTTGGAAAGATGATCAGAGGCTTGCAGCGCAGCCTGAATGAGAAGTTGAAAAGGCGCTAAAAGAATGAATTTTCTCCCTCGTCCCTCGTCCCTCGCCCCTCGCCCCTCAAGATGCTTGTCGCCCTGATCACCGGCCTTGCCACCGGCGCCCTGTATGCCGCCGCCGCACTCACGTACAACGTGATGTTCTCGACTTCGAAAGTGTTATCGGTCACCACGGGCCACATTTCGATGCTTGGCGGTATTTTCGGCGCCTGGTTCATTTCAACGCTGGGCTGGCCGATCCCGATTGCGTTGCTGGGATCGATGGTGGTCGGCGCGACATTCGGCCTGCTGACCGACCTGATCGCGATCAGGCGTGTACTGGCGCGCAGCGACGAGCATCTATGGTTGCTGTCCACGCTGGCGCTGGCGACGATGGTGCAGCAGGCTGCGGGACTATGGTGGGGCACCGAGCCAAAGCCGTTCCCGCGCCTGATCCCACAGGATTTTTCCGCAGGCCTGGGCGACCAGAAATACTGGTTGCCGATTGCCATTGCGATTCTGCTTGCGGTGGCGCTCGAGATGTTCTACCGGCGCACGCTGTACGGCAAGCTGTTCGTGGCGATGTCAGAGGATGCTTTTGCGGCACGCGCGCGCGGCATCCCGACCGGGCGCATCCGCTCGATGTCGTATGTGATTGCCGGCGCGATGGGAGGATTGGCCGGCTTCGCCGCAGGACAGCTGACTTTCGCTTATTTCGCTCTCGGGCTGACGCTGACCCTCAATGGATTTATCGCGCTCGCCGTTGGTGGGCTTGGTAGCAACATCGGTGCACTGGTCGGCGGCGCGGCGCTTGGAATCCTCAGCGCGGTGGCGACTTACTTCGTCGGCGGTGAATACCAGCAGACTATTTCCGTGGGCTTGCTGATGATCGTGCTGCTGATTAAACCGGCGGGGCTGTTCGGCACCCAGAGCGTGAGGCCGGTATGAGACTTACCAAGAAATCAATTTCCGTATTGGTCGTGATGGCGGCGCTGATCGCGCTGCCGTGGTGGGCCGGCGATCTGTACAAATTGCACCTCGCTGCGCTGATCTGCGCCTACTGGGTGCTGATCGGCGGACTGAATCTGGTGGTCGGCTACTCGGGCCAGTTGTCGATCGGGCATGTCGGGTTGCTCGCCATTGGCGCCTACTGCTTTGCGATTCTGGCGGGTACGCACGGCCTGCATCCAGCCATTGCCATCGCCGCATCGGGCGCGGTGTGCGCGCTGTGCGGGTTGTTGCTTGGTCTGCCGTCGTTGCGATTGCCCGGATTCTATTTCGCGATGGCCACGCTCGCGTTCGCGCTCATCGTTACCGAAATCACGCTGGCGCAGGGCAATCTGACCGGTGGTGGCGTGGGGCTGCCGGTTCCGGGATTTCCGGCGCCTTTCGATACGGCGCGGGGCACCTACTGGCTGATCCTCGCCATTGCGGCACTGGTGACCTGGCTCACCTGGAACGTGGCGCGCCACACCTGGGGGCGCGGACTGGTCGCGGTGCGCGACAGCGTCGTGACCGCCCAGGCGGTCGGTGTTCCGGTATTCCGTGCGAAACTCACAGTGTTCGTGTTCAGCGGCTTTACCGCCGGCATCGCGGGTGCGTTGTTCGCGGTGCTGCAAAGTTACATCACGCCTGACACCTTCGTATTCGAACTCGGCCTGTTCTTTTTCGTCTGCATCATCATCGGCGGCCGCGGGCACATCCTTGGTCCGGTCGTTGGCACCATCGTGCTGACCGCACTGCCGGAGATGGTCGCTCCGCTGGCAAAGCTGGGTAATTTTTTCTACGGATTGCTGCTGCTTGCCGTCGTGTTGCTGGTTCCGGAGGGCATCGGCCGGGTGTTCGAACTCGTCGTCGAGCGTTTCCGGCCGCGCCGGGGCGAGAGTCATGTCGTCAAGCCCGACCTCGATCGGCTCGCGCGGGCAATTCAGGACGGAAAATCGCGATGACTCTCGCAGCGCGCGACATTACCAAGCGATTCGGCGGATTGACAGCGCTGGCGCAGGTATCGTTGGAACTCAAGCCAGGCGAGGTGCATGGCCTGATCGGACCGAACGGCAGCGGCAAGACCACTTTGCTCAATCTGCTGTCCGGCTACTATCGTCCGGATGGCGGAAGGATCACCATCGAAGAGACCGACATTTCGAACGCGACGGTGCAACATCGGGCCAATCTCGGTATCGCGCGCACTTTCCAGAAACCGCGCTTGCTGCCAACGCTCTCCGTGCTCGACAACGCCATGCTCGGCGGCTGGCGCGATGCCCG
>JANMYN010000766.1:0-5759 GCA_031382195.1 Betaproteobacteria bacterium | reverse complement strand
TCGATGCCGAAGAACCAGGAATTCGACATGAAGGCCGCCAGCCTGCCCGGGTGGGACGCGGGAAAGCCAGGGTAGGTTCGGCGGCATCCGCGCCGAACGACAGCAGCACGACGATAAAAAAAGCCCGGTTTCCCGGGCTTTTCTTCGCACAGCGCTGATTTCTCAGCCCTGGGCCTTCACTCCCTCTGCTTACGCAGGTTGAATGTTGGACGCCTGATCGCCCTTGGGGCCAGTGGTCTTGTCGAACGTCACTTTCTGGTTTTCCTGCAACGACTTGAAGCCGTTGCCCTGGATCGCGGAGAAGTGGGCAAACAAATCTTTGCCACCGTCATCCGGGGTGATGAAACCAAAACCTTTTGCGTCGTTGAACCACTTAACGGTACCTGAAGCCATTTAAAATCTTCCTTAACTGTAGTGAATGGGCAATTCGCCCGAAAGCAAGAACATCAAGAGGTGAAATTAAGGAGATCTGAGGAGTACCGATGTACGGGGCTACTACGGACCAGCAAACTCAACGCTTGAGAATTCTGCACCGTCCTTATACGTGTTCAACCGCCCAAGGTCAAAGGTTATTTTGATCGCTTTGGCGGGAAGGGCACAATGCGCCCGTCCTGAGCGCGCCCTTACCCAGGAATCAGCCTGCCCGCGCCGCACTCTTTCACCAACACCATGCCTCTATTTTTCGGTCAATGCCTTGCGGAAGCCGATATTTTGCGCCAGTTCATGCGTCGCGCCGATCAGTGCATCGCTCAGCACTTCGTAGTAATTGTCGGCCTTGTACGAAATTCCGAAGCGACTGGAAGTACCGGTGGTCTGCACCACCCGCAGCACCTTGCCGGCGGGATCGGTGAGGGTGGCCTCGATCTGGACCTCGGCGTTGTAGCGAGTGGTCTCATCGACGAAGTATTTCTTGATCTCGCCTTTCAAGATGACCTCTCCGCCGTTTTCCACCACATTGAGGCCGAGCCCGGACATGAGTGTTTTGACCCGATATGTCACGAAGCGCGCGATATCCTCGTTAGTGGTGATCTTGCGCACCGGCAACCGGTCCCTGTTCTGACCGATAAAGCCGGAATTTTCACGATTGTCGGTAAAGGCGTCGATCTGAAGCTTGATGCCTTCCAGACCTTTTACGTCGACCGGTTCGCGCTCGGACATCTGAGAAGTCGGCATCCATTTCAGCGGGATGCCCTCAAGCTTATCGGCGGCATTCGCGGCGGCGAAATTGCCGAGCGAGATGCAGGTTGCAAGAAATGCCCCGGCAATTTTGAAACGCTTTTTCATTCTGATTACTCCTTAGTGAGCGAACTGCATGTGAGGGCGCAGGTTGGCCGCAAAGTGCTTGCCTAATTCACTTCCGCCTTGTTCAATCTACCCGTGACGGCGTCCATCTCGACGCTCGCTTTATGGTTACTGGGAAGGAACATCTGGTATTTGTAGGTGGGCCTGCCGCTTACGCCGACCGAAAGCTCCATCGATGTCACCGGCTATACGACCACCAGCGGCATTCGAGGTTCTCAGCTTCGGCATATAGATTAGTCCGCCTGCAACTGGATAAAGGCTGTCACACGGCCTCAGTGAAATGTTCTGTCCGCCACGGTGATTCGATGCAGCAGCCTGCGATGCCCTTCGTAGCCGCCGGTTGCGGCGTGGATCACGCTGCGGTTGTCCCACATGAGCAGCATGCCTTCCGACCACTTGTGGCGGTAGACAAATTCCGGCCTGGCCTGGTGGGCAAAGAGTTCCTTGAGGATCGGGATCGCCTCTTCATCGGGAATGCCATCGATGCCGATCGTGTAGCCCGGGCTGACGTAGAGCGCCGGCCGACCGGTCTCGGTATGCGGCCGCACGAGCGGATGGCGCTGCGTCTTCAATGCCGAGTCACCGTACTTGATGGCCATCGAACGGCCCTTGTCGCGCTGGCCGTACATGCCGTCCCTCGCATAGCCCTTGCGCGCCGAGTGAATCGCCAACTTGTCCTTCAGCAGCGTCTTCATCGAACCCGGCAGCCCATCCCATGCGGCATACTGATCCGCAAACAGGGTATCGCCGCCGGTCGGCGGAATAACGTTGCCGTAGAGCACCGTTGCCGCGGGCGGATGCTTCAGGAAGCTCCAGTCGGAGTGCCAGGTCTCGGCAAAAATCGGCGTCTTCTCGTCGATCTCGCGCCTGACCTGCACCACGCGCGGATGCCCCGCAATCGCTTCGATGTACGGGTCTTCGCCGTTCGGTCCCATATAGGTCGCGAAGCGCTCGATGTCAGTGATCTGCATTGGCTGGTCAGGAAACGCAACGACCTGGTACTGCAACCAGGCAGCACGAATTTCTGCCACGTCATCGGAGGCGAGGTCGCTGGCGAGATTAATCCCGCGAATGAGCGCACCGCAGGCAGCGTGCTGCCGCGTTACTTCGATGGCCATTTTCAGCTTTTCCGTACTCGGGAATACATGGGATCAATTTTAAACTGCATGCCACAATCATGCAGCCCTCTCTTCGACCACCCACTGTCTCCATTGCCCGACAATTCGAAGCGCATTGCGTACCCGGCGCAACGGAAACGGAAGTCGGGAAACAACCCCGGCGTCGGACGGGCTCGACCGTCGGCATCGTCCACGGCGTGATCAAGCCACGGCGGTACTCATGAAATCAATTCTGCAAAAATCAAGCGTCGCATTGTCAGGACTTGCCCTGATGACAGACGTTCTCACAACGGGCACCGGGCCAGAACGGCCGGGCCGCAATTCCCCTGGAAAAGAAATCGGACAGCGAGTTGGCTTTACCGGCCGGCGCCAAGCTCGCCGAAGGGCAGCACAGGAGCCACAACGCCGGCGGCCTGTACGTCAATGTGCATAGCGATGCGAACAAGGGCGGTGAAATTCGCGGTCAGTGAAGGCCTGCTTTATACAAACTGTGGATACCGAAGAGGGGATGCGACAAGCGGCGAAGGACGCATGCGAGGAACCAGAGGCCAGGGGGGTAGGGAAAAACGAGTGCGCTTAATGTTTTTTTGTAACCCCGCGTTCCCCGCCCCTAATCCTCGTCCTCTCACGTGTCCCAAACTGTAAATATAACCGTCCACACGGGTGAATGAGGTCCATACTATGCAGGCCGCGTGTTGCGTCCGGCCCTCGGCGCGACAGACAGCCCTGTCAGGGCGTCACGGAGATCAGTATGAGCAGCGGCCGCAAGGAAAGCCCCGAAAAGTCCGTCTCACCCCTCCGACCCGGAACAATTCCCGATCGGCCTGCGACGTCCGCGCGCAAAGACGCCACATCGCACGCTGATGCGCCCGGCAAATCTGGCGAAACACAAGGCAAAACCGGATTCGCGCAGGGAACTTTCTACCGGCAAGGCGTGCGCGTTCCTGGCGGGCCGGGCAAGAGTGCGATTCCGCGCACCAGAAACCGGTAGGCCGGACAATCTATTTTTTCTGGCGGAGGGCGCCGAATCTGCCGGGTCGCTGTTGTTTTCATTTTCTGTCGAGGTAACGAATGATCAATGACAAATGGGCCATGCACTTTCAGCAATTCAGGACTCGCACCGAAGTGCGCGGCACGCTGACCAGCACGCTGACCAGCCTGATGGAACCCGGCAGCAGCCAGACCGTATTTCCCGCGGAGATCGGCGCGCTTGCTACCGGCAATGACCGCGAAGTGATGGAATCTTATGTGCTCGTGAAATCCTTCTGCGACAGCAAGAAGGGAAACGACCGCCGATCCGTTGCCGCCACCATCGGCGGCGAAGTACGCGACCTGTTCGCCAGGGCGCTGGACAGAATGAAGCAACTGCCCCCCGAGCCGATCAAACGCGATTCGATCATTCCCGCTGTGCGTCTGGTGCGGCGTGCCTGAACGAAGCGATGCGCCGGCCGCGGCGACCGTCTACGATTCGGTTGGCTATCAGACCGCGCTGTCGCAGGCGCATGCAAGCATCAAGACCGTAATCCAGCGCCGGCAACTCGATCCGCTGCGCTACATAGTCGAAATCGATGCCGGGCTGCCCATCTTTGAAACGCGGAGCACCCACCAGTTACGGATTGCCTATAACCGCTTCCAGGTCCTGTCGATGGAAGCCACCATCCCGCATGAGTGGATGCTGGAACAGACCGGCAAGGGCCACGAAGATTTTCTGCTCGCCGTCGACGAAATGGTCCTGGCACTGAAAAACAAGATTCAGGCGGCAGGGCGGCCGATTTGACCGCTTGGCGCGGCAGACGACAGAGGAAAGATAAAAGGTTAAAGGGAAGACCTTCAGTCGAGGTACGACTTTTGCCTTTCCTCTTTCCTCTCTCGCCCGCGGCGACTAACGCCTGCATACCAGGCGCCGGCCCTCGGCCCCGGTATTCAGAATCATCTTACGAGCGACCAGTTCCTCGATCGCAAGCGTGGTGACCTGTTTGGGATCGGTAAGTGTCAGGATTTTGTCGGAAATCTCGTACTTGACGGTAAGTACTTGTCCGTCATTCGCGGCGATGCTGAGGACGCCGTCTTGCTGAAAATTGTATCGGCTGGTCCGTCCTGTAATTGCGTCGGTGCAAGACCACTCACCAATCACCGGATTCTCGCGTAAGTCGGCCGGGGGTTCCATGGATACGGCCGGAGCGGCGACATTGTTCGGTGCGGCGGGCTCGGCGGCCGGCTGAATGGTTTGGGCGACCGGCTCGGCGCTCTGTGTTGCAATCTGCTTCGCAGGCTGCGGAGAAGGAGGAACAGCGCCGTGCATTGCCCACCATACGACGATGCCCAACACTACGCCGGCGGCGATCCACTTGCCCCACTTCTGCAAAATCGAGGATTCCGGCTCATCTTTCGTTGCGGAAGACGCCGGCGCATCACGTTCGGAAATCGATGCGTCGTAGGTGGCACGCTGGACGGGATCGCAAAGAACGGCCTTTGACTGCTGCAGGATCACCAGCTTGTTGGGGTCCTGAATGGTGGCTACCTTCAGTTCGTCCAGACGCTTGGCATACGTGGCCTCAATATCCTGGGCAGAGGCCTTGGGATCGACGCCGAGGATCTGATAGAGAGTCTTCTTCATGGCGGCCGGTAGAAATTTCACAAATCATGCACCTGCCGGCCGTCCATCGCAACCGGTCCGCAGATAAGTGCGAGATTCAAATCCTCGAGCGCCGATGACGCCAACGGCCTGCATCCGCAAGCTAACTTTCTTAGCGCCGAAGGCTATGGTTTGATCGACTAGCCGTCCTGCTGCGTACCGCAACTGCCCGACTATCACGCGCGGATCTCCGAAGGGTCGTCGCCGCTTGGCCGGACCGAATTATAGTTGGCCGTCCGCCCGCGGGTGTTCAACTTTTGCGCAGACCGAGGACAAGGTGATTGCCTCATGGGCTGTGGGGGCGCCGGCTGATTTCAGTTTCCGGGAGAATTCGGAATACGGCTTTAACGATGACAACGTCTTCGTCGGCGCGGATAACCCGCACCTGGACGCGGCTCCCATCGGCGGAAATGACGGGTTCGCCGGCTGTGTTACGCATTTCGTCGAACGCAATGCCGAGGAAATTCAGCCCTTCGCAGATGCGCGAGCGCACCACCGAAGAGTTTTCGCCGATGCCGCCCGTAAACACGAGCGTGTCCACTCCGCCGAGGGCAGCCGCAAATGCGCCGATGCATTTCTTGACCTGATAACAGAACAGCGCCACCGCTTCAGCGGCCCGAATGTCGCCGCCCTCCTTCTCGAGCAGATCGCGCAGATCCGAGCTTGTTTCGGAAACGCCGAGCAGTCCGGACTGAAGATTGATC
>JANMYN010000749.1:0-3801 GCA_031382195.1 Betaproteobacteria bacterium | reverse complement strand
CCGCCGCAAGGACTGCGGTTATCCGGGCGTGACTATTGCGGACTATTCGTGTCGCTACCGGAAAAACGAGCGACGCGGCTTGATCATTGCCGCAATAACAGCCGCAATGGTCAAGCCGGCAAGACAGATCAGCGACCATTCCGCGATCGACAGGCCGAGAAAGCGCCACAGCACTTTAGTGCAGTCGCCCGTGCCGCGGAAGATCATTGGCAGCGCCTCAGTGAGCGGAAAAGATTCGAGCATGAAGCCGACGTCTGCGCCGCAATCGAAAATCTTGGGTGGATTGTGCTCGAGATAAACATGTCGAATCGCCACCCCGCCGCCGGTCGCAGCCATGACTACCAACAACCCACTGTAGATCCGGCACCCAAGCAGGGCTGGGTTATGAATTGCCGCCACGAGCGCGATTACGCCGACAGCGATGAAGGCATAGCGCTGCAGGATGCACATCGGGCACGGCTCCAGACCGATTGAATGCTGCAGATACAGCGCGAAACCAATCAAGCCCGCGCAGAGCAGGAAGATCGTCAGATAAACCAAGCGTGAGTTGAGCATTATCAGATCCTACCCATCGCCTGATCGAGGTCGGCGATCAGGTCCGCCACGTCCTCGACACCGACTGACAGTCTCACCAGGTTGTCGGTGATGCCCAGCCGGGCACGTAATTCCACTGGCAAGGATCCGTGGCTCATGGTCACCGGATGTCCAATCAGGCTTTCCACGCCGCCGAGGCTTTCCGCGAGCGTGAACACCTTGCAGGCCTCCAGGGCGCGGCGCACGCCGTCCATGTCGGTCTTCAGATAGATCGCGATCATCGCCCCGAAGCCGTTCATCTGCTTGGCGGCCAGAAGATGCTGGGGATGGTTCGGCAGTCCGGGATAGATCACCTTCTCTATTCTCGGATTCGACTTAAGCCACACGGCAAGATGCATTGCATTGCCGCAGTGCTGCTTCATCCGCAGCGGCAGCGTCTTCACGCCGCGCAGCGCCAGAAAACTGGAGAAGGGATCCAGGATCGAGCCGATCGCGTTCTGCATGTACTCAAGCTTTTCCGCGATGTCACTGCGGTCCCCGACGACGACCACGCCGCCGACCATGTCGGAATGGCCGTTGATGTACTTGGTCACCGAATGCAACACAATGTCAATGCCGAGCTCGAGCGGGCGCTGCACGTAAGGCGACGCAAACGTGTTGTCCACCACCGTGATAATGCCGCGGGCCTTGCCGATTTTCGCGATCAGTTCGAGGTCGGTAATCTTGAGCAACGGATTTGACGGCGTCTCCACCCAGATCATTTTCGTATTCGGCTGGATCATCTTTTCCAGCGAGCCGGCGACATTCGGATCGGCGTAGCTCGTTTTCAGACCCATTGAACGGCCGCGCACCCGCTCGAACAGCCGCCAGGATCCGCCGTACAAATCATCTCCCGCAACGATGTGGCTGCCAGCATCGAGCAACTCCAGCACTGTGCTGCTGGCCGCCAGCCCGGAGGCGAAAGCGAATCCACGCGTGCCGCCTTCGAGATCGGCAATGCAGCGTTCGAACGCATGCCGGGTCGGATTTTGCGAGCGGGCGTACTCGTAACCGGTGTGTACACCCGGCGAATGCTGCTTGAATGTGGAGGTGGCGAAGATCGGCGTCATCACGGCGCCGGTGGTCGGGTCCGGTGACTGGCCGGCGTGGATGGAGCGGGTGGCGAATCCTTGCTTGTCGTGTTTTTTTTCGTTCATGATGAATTCTGTTTAGGGCGCGCGATTACGCAAATGGTTTAGAACGTCCATGCGGGTAACGAGGCCATAAAACTTGCCATTATCGACGACAATGGCCACGTGCCCCTTGTTGAAGGCCTCCAGCAATTTCTGAAGCGGTGTTTTCAGGCCCACTGTTTCCAGGCGCTGCGTCATTGCCGATCGCACCGTGTCGCCGAAACGTCCGGCACTTTCCCGGGTCGCGGTGAGCAGATCCCATTCGTCCACGATGCCGATCACCTTGCCGTCTTCAAGCACTGGAATCTGGGAGATATCATAAAGCTTCATGCGTGCATAAGCCGCCATCAACTTATCGTCCGGGCCGATCGTAATCGTGGCCCGCTCGTCATGGCGGCGCGTGATCAGGTCGCGCAAGTCCCCATATTGCTCGCGCTTGATGAAGCCCTGCTCGATCATCCAGTAGTCGTTGAATACTTTCGACAGGTATTTGTTACCGCTGTCGCAGACGAAACTGACCACGCGTTTCGGTGTTGTCTGTTCCCGGCAATAGCGCAATGAAGCCATAAGCAGCGTACCCGACGAGGAGCCGGCAAGAATGGCTTCCTTGCTTAGCAGTTCCCGCACGGCATTGGCTGCGTCTTCGTCGCTTACAGAGTAGGCCTTCTTGATTCTGGAAAAATCCGCAATCGGGGGAATGAAATCCTCGCCGATGCCTTCCACGAGCCAGCTGCCCGCTTTGCCGTATTTGCCGGTCTTCACATAATCGGCAAGCACGGACCCCACCGGATCGGCGAGAATCATCTCGGTCCCGGGGGACGCTTTGGCGAAGTAACGCGACAGGCCGGTCATCGTGCCGGCCGAACCCACACCGCAAACAATTGCGTCGACGTCGTGTTCCATCTGCTTCCATATTTCGGGGCCGGTGGTGGTCTCGTGCGCGAGGGGATTCGCAGGATTGCCGAACTGGTTGACGAAGAACGCGCCGGTTTCGCGCGCGATCCGTTCGGCCATGTCCTGATAGTACTCGGCATGTCCTTTGCCGACGTCGGAACGGGTCAGGATGACTTCCGCGCCCATCGCTTTCAGATGGAAAATCTTTTCGCGGCTCATTTTGTCGGGAACGATCAGAATGAGTTTGTAGCCCTTCAGCGTTGCCACCAAAGCAAGGCCAAGTCCGGTATTTCCGGCAGTGGCTTCGATGAGTGTGCCGCCAGGCTTGAGTTTTCCGTCGCGTTCGGCCGCCTCGATCATCGATCGACCGATGCGGTCCTTGATCGAGCCGCCCGGGTTCTGGCTTTCCAGTTTCAGGAACAAGCGGCATGGCCCGGCATCCATGCGCGTTATTTCGACCAGCGGCGTATTTCCGATCAGATCGAGCAGTTGTTGCGCGGCCACCGCGGTTTCTCCTTCGGCGGAATGAATCGGCGAGTAGGGTTCGGACATCCGGCTCCAACACTTGTTCCGGCAGAAGAACATCGGACGGCGCGCAAGTTTACCCCGGCGAGTTCGAGCCATGCATCCAGGCAATAGTGGTTCGGCGACGCGTCTGATCCGCACGAACGCGTCGGCAACGGCATCAACACGCACCATGCCCGAGCGGAGAAACCACCAATGTTTGGCGCAGGCACGATCAAGCAGGTATGGAACAAGCGATGGGCCGGTCTCGAAACCCCGGCCTTTCCCCGCAATTACCAGCCGGATGCCAAGTCCACGAAAAAGGCCCATAATAGTAACGATTCCCATTAACCTTGGTTCCGTGACCGCTTCATGCCCTTAGATATGTCTCCCGATTCAATGGCGAAGACTGACAGGCTGGTTCCGCTGAGCAGCATCAATGTCGGCCAGACCGTCACCATCCGCGAGGTGCGCACCGGCGCGACCGGACTCGAGGGCGGCGATCTCGGACTGCGCCTGCTCGAACTCGGTTTCGTCGTGGGAGAATCCTTGCGAGTGGTCGCGCACGGCTATCCCGGTCGCGAACCCCTCGCCGTGCGCATAGGCAACACGACTTTCGCATTGCGCCGCTTCGAGGCTGACTACGTCCTGGTGGTCAAGGCGGAGCAATCCGAATCGAATCCATGACCACTTCCCC
>JANMYN010000731.1:0-5055 GCA_031382195.1 Betaproteobacteria bacterium | reverse complement strand
ATCAACTGGTGCAGGCCCTGCTCCCAGGACCGGTCCGGCATCAACCGGCCGGTGTGTTCGTCAATAATGACGACTTTGCCCTCGCGCACCAGGTAGTGCTTGTCGCGCTCGAAAATATGCAGCGCCGTCAGGCCTTGGCGCACCAGTTGTTCGCGGCGGTGCGGCCCTCGCCATATTCCGCCGAGCGGCACGCCGAGTTCTTCGAGCTTGTCCTCGCCGGTGCGCGTCAGTTCGATGGCGCCGTTGACGATGGCATAGTCATCATCGCCCAGTTGTTTGGCCAGAAAAAGCGCCTGCTGGTGCAGCAGTTCTTCCTGGCTGTTGCGGGATTCCGAGGAAAGTATCAACGGCGTCCTCGCTTCATCCACGAGCACGCTGTCGGCCTCGTCGACAATGGCGAACTGCAGGCCCCGCAGCAACAACCGGCGTCCGGCGCCCGTGCCGTCCAGCGTGTCGACCTTCATGGCAATGGCCCGGGGCTTGCCGCCCAGCACCATGCGATCGCGCAGGTAGTCGAAAGTTATTTCCTTGTTGCTGCAGTAAGTCACATCGCAGCCATAGGCCACCCGCCTTGCCGCCGGCTCGACGCCCTGGCGCACGCATCCCACGCTCAGGCCGAGCATCTCATAGAGCGGACGCATGGTGTCGGCATCCCGCTCGGCCAGATAATCGTTGACGGTGATAATGTGGACCGCTCGTCCCGCCAGCGCCGCGGTGGCGGCTGCGAGCGTCGCAGTGAGCGTCTTACCTTCCCCGGTTTCCATTTCCGCCAGCATGCCGCGCAGCATGGCCCAGGCGCCAATGAGCTGCACGTCGAAATGGCGCATGCCGACCGTGCGGGTCGCGACTTCGCGAACCAGCGCAAATGCCTCGGCCGCCAGGACGATATCGGCGAAACCTTCGCGCCGCAGTTTCGGTCGCAATACCCCGACGCGAAGGCCAAGTTCCTGCACCGAAAGGGACTCCAGACCCACCGCCGCGGCATCGACGGCGGATACAATGCGCGCCAGTTGCCGCGCGCCGGTGGCCATGTTTCCCGCAAAGTACTTGGCGGCAACCAGCACGCGGTCGAGCTTGCTTTCGCGCGGTTCGTCGCGCTCCGGATAGGGACTGCCAACCAGGGCCGCGGCAACGGACGCCATCAGACCGCGAAGCGCTTCATGAACAATTGGCGCACGGACCGGTACAGGCGCCAGACAAGCGCTTCCGAGCCGTGCTCGAAGCGCACATAGACATGCTCGCCAAGCACGAAGGCTTGCGTCGCCGGAAGCTCCAGCTCGAATTCAAACCAGGTATTGAGTGTCTTCGGTTCTTTGGATTGCTGTGGGTCGACCGCCGCCTGGCCGCCGCCGATGCTCGAAAGAGCCAGATTCGAGACTTTATTGGTCGCCGCCGGCGATTCCCTGAGAATGGATGCGGTGAACGTATCGTAAACGCGCCCCGCAAGCTTGACCTCGACGCGTTCAGTGCGCGTTCTCACCAGATCGACGTGATCCTGGGACACGAGCACGCGTGCCGTCACCGTGGCATTGGGGATGACGTAGCCGATCTGTTGGCCCTTGCGCACAAAGCGGTCGGGCAAATCCTGCGCCGCCGGCAATATGAAGGTGCCGCTGGTCGGACTCAGCACGGTCTGCTCACGGACGAGCGTGCGGGCCTGCTCCAGTTCTGCCCGCGTCGCCAGAATTTCGTCGTTCGTTCGTATCCAGCGCGGCCGGTCCACCATCAGTTCCACCTGGGACCGGATCTGCAGCAGGCGCAGTTGCGCCTCGAGCACGCGCAGTTTCGGACCCAGCGTAGGATCATCCGCAACGATGAGCACCGCGCCTTCACGAACCTCCGAGCCGGGCGTTGCGGCAATGGTCCTGACAAATCCATCGGCACCGGCGCGCACCAGCGCATCGTCTGGCACGCGGATGACGCCCTCGGCGCGCGTCCAGAGCGGCAGCGGCGCAAAACACAGCAGGCCCACCACCGCCGCGGCAATGACGCCGGAGGTGAACAAGGCGCGCACGCGATGGCGGCGCAGCCGCGGATGCCGCATCAAATAGTACAACCCCATGAGCAGCGGCAAAACCACAGCCGAGGCCACCGCCCATAATGCGAGCAGCACGCCGACGATCATGTAGGTGCTGGCGATAAAAATCGCAATCGCGATCATCACGAACGTGCGATAGACGTACGACGCGATCGCGAAAAACACGAACCACATGCGTTCGCTGCGCGTGGCTTCCGTCGGCGGCAGCTTGAGCCCGAACACCCGCGTTTCCATCAGGTAAGTCAGATACTGCTGGGCGCGCGTGCGCAGGTTCGGAATCTGTGTCAGATCGGACAGGATGTAATAGCCGTCGAATCGAAGCAGCGGATTGCCGTTGAACATGACCGTGGAAACACCCGCGATCAGCATGACGTTGTAGAGCACCGCGCGGACCACGCCGGGCTGAACCTCCAGCCACAGGAACAACGCCAGAGAAGCAATGAACACCTCGACGATCATGCCCGCAGCGCCGACGACGACGCGGCGATGCGTCTCGCGGAACGCCGAAGCGGAGGTCGCATCGACATACGGCACTGGCATGAACACCAGAAACATGATGCCCATCTCGTGGACTTCCCCGCCCCACGCTTTGGTCGCACAGGCGTGGCCGAATTCGTGAAACAGCTTGAGCACGGGAAACGTCAGCCACAGCAGAAACAGATTCTGCGGTGCGAGCACCCGATCGCCAAGATCCTTGCTCAGCTCCGGCCAATGCGCGGCTGCGGTGAACGCCGCGGCGCCGACGACAAGGCACCAGACCAGCGCGCCGGCGAAACCGAAGTAGGGCCGGAACCAGGGCAGCCAGCGCTCCAGCCAGCGATCCGGATCGAATAGCGGAATGCGAATGGCCAGCGGCGAGCGCAGATTCTGCAGCCAGGTCTTGCGCTTGCTCTTCCTGGCGCGCCGCAGGAGTTCCGCGATATCCGGCGTGACTTCCGATTGCAGCACCTCGGCCGAGTGTAACTGGCCGAGCAGGCGTATCACTTCATCCTGGGTGGGCGCATCGTCGGCAAACTTGGCAATCGCGCTTTCCCAGATGGCGTTGACGCTGCGGTGGCCGTTCATCAGCCCGATCACATAATGCGCGGTCGGATTGAACCGGTGCATCTTGCGCGAAACGCGATCCTCGAGGACGTACCACAGGTCGCCGCGATAGTGATGACGGTGGATGCGCACATGGCTGCGCAGCCGCGGCCTCAATTCGGCGATACGATACCAGGAGGGGCTGTGCAGGTCCGACATCCGAGACGTAGCGGAGCGCTTTGTCCGGTCAAGGCATCCAGGACCACAACCACAGTCGCACCCAATCGGTCAGGGTGTGGGTCCAGATCCAGAAGAGATGGCGCTCTTCGATGTAGATCTTGCCGATGCCTTCCATGCCGGGGCGCAGGCGCGCGGCCGCGGCTTTATCGAGCTGCGCCTCGACACGGAAAAAATTGCGCCCTTCCTTGGCCGTGTTGACCGACGTGGACTTGGTGACCTTGAACGGGAAGCGTTCGCCCGGAATGGATGAAACCGTCAACTCGCCGGGTTGTCCCAGCGCGACGTAGGCGATGTCGCGTTCGTCGACCTGCAAGGCGATACGAAAACCATCGAGGGGCGCGATCTCGAACAGCACCTGTCCGCGCTCGACCGGCGAACCCAGGCTTTGCGACAGGTCGCCGCTGACGATGAAGCCATCGAACGGCGCCGACATCGACGCTCGCGAGAGTTGCTCTTCCACCAGCGCGAGTTGCGCCTCGCTTTGAGCGACCTGTGCGCCGATCATTTCCACCTGCGCACGATCATGCGCGGCCATCGCTTCACGATATTGCTTGAGATATTGATCGCGCTGGCTGTTCAGCTTGAGACGCTCGAGCACGAGATCGCGGTCTTCGAATTTGCCGATGACCTGTCCGGCGGTGACCGTGTCCCCTGCGCGATAAGACGCTTCCTTGACATAGCCATTGAAGGGCGCAGTCACCGCGCGCTGCACGACACCTTCCACGGTCGAGTTGGCCGACACCCGAAAATCGCCGGCCGCAAATGCCATGAAGGCTGCCACCGCGGTCAACCCAATGACGCCCAGCTTCAGCCCGGTATGTCCGGCTCCAGCCAGCTTTTTCCACAAACCTTCGGCCGACTTCGCAGCGTGCAGCGGCAGGCCTTCTTCATTTTGCCTTTTGAGTTCGATGATGGGCCCTGCGATCGCGACCACCGCCTCGCAAATGTCGAGCGAGGGCACATCGAAGCGGTAACCCGGTGCGCGTTCCAGGGTCAGCGCACCCACGATCTCGTCGCCGCTGATCAGCGGAAACGTGGCGGCGCTGCCGGCTTCGGATTCGCGCAGCAAAGCCTCGTGCGCATGCACCACCACGGCGCGATTTTCACGTTCGGGCGGAAAGACCACGGTTTCGGACTGGTCGATCGCCTCTTCCATGGCCCCTTCGACGGCGCGCAACAGATTTGCCTTCCGGTCGAACTGGGCCGAATGCGAAACCGCGCACACCTTTACGCGGCGAGCCTTGAGCAGGCCCAGCACGACCCGGTCGCATCCCAGCCGCGACGCCAGTTCCGTCGTAAAAGCCGCCGCCCCCTCCTTCAGTCCCGGATGCTCGAGCAGCCGCGAAACCAGATCCAGGGCCAGTTTCAGCTGCAGCCGCGCCGCTTCCTTCGGATCGGCATGGCGGCGCAGCAACACTTCCAGCCAGCCCGAACCCCACTGCAGCTGCCGCATGGCCTCCTGCAGTTGTGTTTCCGCGCGCCATTCGATTTCCGCCGCGACGACCCCGCGCACCTCCCCCTCGAGCCGGATGGGGTACGCCATTTGATAGCGCGGCCCGGCCGCATCGGGATCTTCGGTCTGTTCCCTGGGCTGCACGACCCCGCGTCCCTCTTTGAGGGCGCGCTCGCCGACTTCGGCAAGCCGAGTGCGGTCATGCGGCGTGTTCTCGGGAAAGAAGGCGACCGGCGCAAAAGCCTTAGTGCCGGGCTTTTGCAGCACGACACGCCATCGGACACGCCGCCGATGATCTGGC
>JANMYN010000689.1:0-2158 GCA_031382195.1 Betaproteobacteria bacterium | reverse complement strand
TCGGCGTGGCCCGTACCGCCGGCGCTCACCTGCTGGTAAGTCGGGTTCTGCAACTTGCCGCCGGCGTAGCCTGATTCAGTGGCAATAACGCCGGGCATTTTGTCGAAGTCGGCCTCTACGCACCAGAAACATCCACCCGCGAAAATTGCCGTTTCCGTGCGTCCCGCCGGCGTGGACTGCGCGGCCATGCCGCTCGAAGCAAGCAGGAGGAGGACGAAAAGCGATACGTATCCAAAAAAGGTTTTCATGTTTGCGATTTCAATGCATCACGCCATCGATTGAGAAACCGCCAGGAAGAGGCGGCGCATCCGCATCCTGCACACGGCTTGGAGCCTTATACGGCTGCCAGGTTCATTTCGGATGCATTGCTTCGATCGGCCCTGCCCCGCCCCGGCTCAATCCCCGTCAATCTCCCCGGCAAGGCCCTGCAGGCGTTCGATCAAGCGTTCGACGATCCATTCCGGTTCCTGGGCCCATAGGTTCTGGACCGGAGATTCATCGCCCGAATCCGCATCCAGTCCGGTCGCCGTGACATCTTCATCCTCCTGCAGAATATGGCTCAGCGCCGCCACGATCTGCGGGTAGTGAATGGCCACGGCGTCCCCGGCACTGGCGCCGTCTTCCGTCTCGGCCTTGACGAGGGTCGCGACGTGTTCGAGCACGGGACCCGCACCCACCACCTTGAGAGCTTCGGGATCGCAGGCGGCGAGATGATCCAGAAGATCGAGAATGACTCGCTCCTGAGCGAAGATCGCGCCGGCGATGATTTCAGAATAAGTCAGATCGATAGACGCAACCAGATGATCGCACTCTCCCGCCAGCATCTCGCAGATCGGACAGCGCCGGCCGGCGGGGCTTTCGTCGCCGTCTTCGTCATCCTCAGGCGGTTGGTCGGGAAAATCACCTTCCGGGTTCATTGGCGCGGTCATGATCAGGTCTTCTTCAGGCACCACATGTCGGTTATCCGGTCACTTCAACGCCACCGCATCGGCAGTTCCGTGCTTTGCATTTTCATGGGGATTTGTGGTCAGGAGACATTCCTTCGCGCTCCCCGTTTTCGGCTTACGCCCTTGGCGAGGAGCCTATCTTTCTCCAGCCTGGTCATCTGCTTGATCTCGTATTCCCGCCTGGCGGCCGCGGATCGCGTCTTCACCGCTTCCCGGTGCACCAGCGCCACCGGCCGCCGGCCACGAGTGTATCTGGCGGCCAGCCGCTTGCTCGAATTATGCTCCGCGACGCGACGCGCAACATCCTTGGCGATGCCGGTGTACAAGGTGTCGTCCGCGCAGCGGACAATATAGACGAACCACATGAATACGGTGAACAGTAATCGGTGAACAGTGAACAGTGAAAGGGAAAAGCAGGAACAGGACTCAGGGCTCAGGACCCCGTTAAAGAGCAGTTTTTGCGTTTCGCCCTGCTCTTACCGTTCACTGTTCACTGTTCACCGTTCACCTTTCGCCTTTAAGTTCCTCAAGCAACCGCCGCAACTCCGCGACTTCCTCGCGCAAGGCCACAACTTCGGCCTGGAGTACGGCAAGGCTTGCGCCGTCCCCGGACTCGGCGCGCGGCGTGGCGATTTCAGCAGCCGCTGCGTCGACTTCGCCGTTGAGCAAATGCATCCACCGGTGCTCGCGCGATCCCGGCTGTTTCGCCAGTTTGATGACCAGCGCGCGGCCAGGACGCGCCGCCATCTCAGTCAGATAGGCGTCCACGCTGGACAAATCGGCGAACTTATACAAGCGCTCGCTCGCGATGCGCAACTCGCCCGCCGTTTGCGCGCCACGCAACATCAGCGACGCGATGATTGCGGTCGTGCCAGCGTCCGTACCGAGAATCTCGGGGAGAGTATGGGAATACCGCACCACCCGTCGCGATGCACCCCAGCTATGCGTCACCAGCTTGCGTTCCTTGAGCTCATCGAGCGCGCCCTGCACCTCGTCATCGGCGACATTCATCACCGGATCGCGGCTGGTCTTCTGGTTGCAGCCGGCGACCAGAGCGTTGAGCGACAGCGGGTAGTAGTCGGGCGTCGTTAGTTGCTTTTCCACCAGGACGCCGATTACGCGGGTTTCCAGCGTAGACAGCAGTGGCAGGGAAGATTCAGTCATGGATTCGGGAGAGGTAATTGACCGCGTGATTCTACGCAGTACTGAGC
>JANMYN010000687.1:0-7938 GCA_031382195.1 Betaproteobacteria bacterium | reverse complement strand
CTTCGGGTCCAGCAGATTGATCACGCCGGCGCAGTTGGGACCGCCGATGGTCAGCTCGCGCGCGGACGCAAGTTCGCGCAGGCGAGCATCGCGCGCGCGCCCGCTTTCGCCGGCTTCGGCGAATCCGCCGGGCAGGATCAGGATGTTCTTGTGGCCGGTGTCGGCAGCTTCGGTCACCACATCGAGGATGGCGTCGGGCCTTACCAGCACCGCGACCAGGTCGACCGGACCTTTCATCTCGTTGAGCGAAACCGCCACCTTCAGGCCATCGATTTCCCCGCCCTTGGGATTGACCGGGACAATGCGCCCGGCATAGCCCGACAGGCGCAGATTGCGCAGCACCGCGCCACCCGAACTCGTCCGCCGCGCCCCCGCGCCAACGACGGCGATGCTCGCCGGATTCAGGAAACTGCTGATGGCGGATCTGGCCGGCACCGGCTTCAGTCCCCGCGCAAGCGGCGCGCGACATCGCGAAACGTATCGCGCGCGCCGAAGCCACCGGCTTTGGTCACCAGCAGCAGCGACGCCCCGTCGAGGCGGATACGCGCGTAGGGAATGCCGGGCATCAGGTCGCCGAGCACCTGCAACGCCGGATTGCCGCTCGCCGCGAGAATGGCGATCGCCGTGTCGCCGCCGGTCGCGACCAGCGCCTGTGCCTGCGCGCGGCGCGCAATTTCGAGCGCATGATCCGCCATGTCGGCCGCGACACATTCTGCGTCGCCCTCACGGCCGGCATCATCGGGCGTGGCCTTGAGTACAAGATTGCGCGCGGCAGGTAGTCGCGCGGATTGCAGTCGCCCGTTGGGCGCGCGCAATACCTCGGTATCCGGTTCCCCGGCCAGGGATTCGACCTGCTCGGCGCTGCGCATAGCGCGCGAACCGACCGCGAACACGATGGTGCCGGTCAGATGCGGCAGCGCGGGCGCGGGATGGCGATCGAAGCAAACCGACGCCAGCGCCGTGGTCAAACCCGCCGAACCAACCATCAGCACGCTATGCATGCGCGACGCGAATGCTTTCACGATTCTGGTCAGATCGGCGTCGACCTCACTGTCCGCAATCCAGACATCGGCTGCGGTGTTGAAGGCGTCAGAGGCGGCAACCGCGACGACCCGCAGACCGGATTTCGCCGCGGTGAAGACTTCCTGCAGTGGCGCCAGGGGCGGCGGCGACAATACGTCCTTGGCAAACGCGGTTTGCGCGAGCGGCTTGCCATCGACGTGAACCACGCCACCGCGCACCGTACGTCCCTGTGCCGGGAAGGCGGCTGCGACCACCGCCTGGCGCCGGCCGCTGCCGTCGAGCAACGCCATGGTTTCCGCGACGACGTTGCCCCGCAGGGTGGAATCGATTTTCTTGACAATGATGTCGAATCCGCCGCCGCCCAGATGCCGCACGATTTCGCGCACGCGCGTGGCGGCCTCGGCCGCCGGAAGACGGCGGCTGTCGGTATTGACGGAAACGACGCGGGCGGTTAGTAGCGACGCCGGGTCGCAGCGTATCGGCACGGCCACGACCCAGGTTTCAATGCCGAGTGCGGCAAACGGCCCCGCGGCGTCCATTGCCCCGGTCAGGTCATCGGCAACGATGAGTGCCCGGGGCTGGCGCGTCATCGCGCGCCCTCAGACTGCAACGTGGTTCGCAATTTTGCGCGCGTACGAGATCGCCGCCTGCATGTTCACGTTATCGGCCTTGCCGGTCCACGCAATATCGTGTGCTGTGCCGTGATCCACCGAAGTGCGGCGTATCGGCAGCCCGAGGCTCACATTCACGGTTTCGTCGAAGGCGATCAGCTTGGTCGGGATGTGCCCCTGGTCGTGGTACTGCGCGACCACGAGATCGAATTCGCCCTTGAGCGCGCGATAGAACACGGTGTCTCCGGAAATCGGCCCTTTGACGTCGATGCCTTCCTTCTGCGCGATTTCGATTGCCGGCCCGATGCGTTCGATTTCCTCGCGGCCGAATATGCCGCCTTCGCCGCTGTGCGGATTCAGCCCGGCAACCGCGATACGCGGTTTGTCGATGCCGAGTTCGCGAAAGTGCTGATGCCCGGCGCGGATCGTTGCGACCACCCGCTCGATGGTCGGACGTTCGGCGGCATTTTTCAGCGACTGGTGGGTCGTGACGTGAATCGCGTTCAGCTTGTCGCTGGCGAGCAGCATGAACGAAGACTTCGCGCCAGTCAGGTGCGCCAGCAACTCAGTGTGGCCGTCGAAGTGATGGCCGGCGGAATGCATCGCGGCCTTGTTCAGCGGCGCCGTGACGATCACGGCGATCTGGCCGCTCAGCGCAAGCTTGACCGCTTCCTCGACGTATCGATACGCCGCTTCGCCGCCGGCGGCGGAAACTTTGCCGTCGACAATTTTGTCCTGATCCTTGCTCACGACGTCGAAGACCGGTACTTCACCCTCTTTGGCGTCCAGCCCGTCGACGAATCTGAGTCCCGTGCCAAGCAGCTTGTCGGCGCGTTTCAGGGTCGCGAGATTGCCCACCACCGCGGAAACCATACGCGTTGCCGGGCTCATCTGGGCCAGCGTCTTGACGATGATCTCCGGCCCGATGCCCGATGGATCGCCCATGGTGATGCCGATTTTTGCGGTCATGCGATCCTCTTGTTTCTAAGTGAATGAACCGAGCGAAATTATAGCCGAGCACCGCGCGCCCAGTCAGACTGCGCCGTGCTCCTCGGGCGCAATTGCAACGCGGACGTCCGCGGCAGTCGCAAGTTCACCGCCGATATCGACGATTTTCTGCGCGGCCCGCTCGACCAGTTGCAGGTTGGACAGTTCGCAGCCATGTTCCGCATCCTCCAGACCGACACGCACGTGGCCGCCCTCCGCAACCGCGCGTGGAATCATCGGCAGGACATCGACTTGCAGGCCGGCCACCATCCATTGCGCACCGGGCGCGACCTGGTCGAGTAATTTCAGGTAGGCGGTGAGCGCGTAATCCTCCGGCGGAAAACCAAATGTGTAACCGCTGGAGAACATGAACCGGTACACCGGCGCCGGTGTGCTCTCGCGCCAGTGCAATGTGGCGCCCAATCGCACGAATCCCGGCTCGTAAATGGCATAGCTCGGATGCAAGCGGTAGCGCATCGCGAGCTTGAGCCCGTGGCGCACGTCTTCCTCTGGATTGAGATAAACGAATCCCGGTTTATCCGCGCGCAAATCATCGTATAGCGAAAAATTGGTCGATCCGGGATCAATCGCCGCCCATTCGATCAGCCCCCGGCGCGCGAGTTCTTCGACGTGCGCAAAGCGCTGCTGCGAAGTGTGCCGGCCGGGTTCGCCTCCCAGCCCGGCGGCCGGAATAGTCGGATAGACAATGGCGTCGACTTTACTGCGGATGCCTTGGATGATGGCTGCGTAGACATCCGCATCCTGGGTCTGTGTCCCGGTCGCTTCGTCATAAGCATGCGCGTGAACGATGGCCGCGCCCGCCTTGACGCAAGCGATGCCCTCTTCGACGATTTCCTTCACCGTGACCGGAATCCCCGGCTGATGTTTGCGCGTCCACGGCCCGTTTAACGCGACTTCCAGCCACGTCCTGCCCTGCCCTGCTGCGTCCATAACTTTTCGTTGTCCGATTACGTCAAACGATCGTAACAGCCAGTTCCCCGAGTCCCTCCACTGAACCCACCATCTGGTCGCCCTTGTTCACTGCGCCTACACCCGCCGGCGTGCCGGTATAGATGAGGTCGCCGGGTTTGAGCAGGTAGTACTCGGACAGGTACGCAATGGTGTCCTGAACGTTCCAGATCATGTCCGACAGGTCTGCCTGCTGCCGCGTCTCGCCATTGACCTTCAGCCAGATGTTGCCCGTTGAGTGGTGGCCATGGCTCGCCACCGGATGAATGGCGGCTATGGGTGCTGACTCGTCGAACGCCTTGCCGAAGTCCCAGGGCCGCCCCATGTCGCGTGCCTTGAATTGCAGGTCGCGGCGAGTCATGTCCAGGCCGACCGCATAACCGAACACGAACTCCAGGGCCTTGGCCGCAGCAATGTTGCGGCCCTCGCGCTCGATCGCCACCACCATTTCGATTTCATGATGCAGATTTTGCGTGCCTGGCGGGTAGCGCATCTTGCCCCCACCCGGCAGCACGGCGTCGGCGGGCTTGAGAAAGAAAAACGGTGGTTCCTTCTCCGGATCCTTGCCCATTTCGCGGGCGTGGGCGGCGTAGTTGCGGCCGACGCAATAAACGCGATGGACCGGGAATCGCTCCTTGCGGCCGACGATGGGGACGGACGGCACCGGGCCGATGTCGAACAACAGTTCATTTCCATTCATGTTTTTTTCAATCAGGGTTAGAAATACATACACCGCCAGGCACGCGAAGGAAGGACAAAACCAAGGAAGGCTTAATAATTTTCACACGGCGTCGGACTCTTGGGAGTGAAGGATTTTCTCTGCGTTTCCCTGGCGTCCGTGGCGGTTAATGCTTTCGACTGTCATTGCAACTGCTCCTCGCGCCACAGGCCCAAGGCTCGCTGAACGGGCCGGTCGGAAAAACTGAACAGTACGGAATGTTCCGAAGCTTGCAATGCGTAAGGCTGCCACGAAGGCACGACGAAGGTGTCGCGTGCCGTGAATTCAAAAGTCTCGCCCCCGATCACGGCGTGCCCGCGTCCCTCTATCACTGAAAAGACGGTGCCGTCGGTGCTACGAGATGGACGACCGGCGAAATTCTTCGGCAAGAGCTGGATATAGGCGCCCATGGTCGGCATCGCGGGACCGCCGGTTGCGGGATTGACGAACTCCATCTTGTGTCCGTGGCTCGCATGGGGCTTGTCGACTTTTGCCAACTGCAGCAGGCTTTGACGCGACCGCGCATACGGGTAGGCGAACACTGGCGAAGTCGCACCCCGGGGCTGAAACGCGATCGGCAGCAGATTATTGCCGTAACGCAGCCAGGCATCACCTTCCGGACGAACAACTTCCTGTTCGTCGTGTGGATAATCCTCGGCGAAGCCGGCGTCGAAGAATCGCACCAGCGGAATGTCCAAGCCATCGAGCCAGACGACCGGCTCATTCGCGGCATTGCCGTGGTCGTGCCAGGTCCACGACGGCGTGATAATGAAATCTCCCGGATGCATGGTCACGCGTTCGCCGTCGACTGCGGTGTAGGCCCCCGCACCTTCGACGATCAACCGCAAAGCGGTCTGCGTGTGCCGATGGCTCGGGGCGACTTCGCCGGGGAGAATCAACTGCCAGCCCGCATACAGCGTATTCGTGATGGCCGACTGGCCGGGAATGCCCGGATTCTCAAGGATCAGCACGCGGCGTATCGCTTCCTTCGCCGTGATCAGACTGCCGGATTCCATGAGCCAGGGCCGCACTTCGTCGTATTTCCACAGGGCAGGCACGCAGGGCGACTGCGGCTGGCGCGGCACCAGCGCGCTCATCATTTCCCATAGCGGCGTCAGGTGCGCCGGCGCGATGCGCCGATAGTATGCTTCCCGCTCCGCGCGGGGGCCTTTCACCGGCTGTCCCATAGATACCTCCAAAAACCGTGACATCGTGCCCCTAAAGGGATACCGACCTTCGGCCATAACGACGTGACGACGTGACGCAAGGCCTGTCAGATCTTAGGCAGCTTGAGCCCGAAATCCTTCTCGACCAGATCTGTGACACGCGCGAAAAAATCTTCGCGCATCTCATCGTTGGTGCGGCTTTTCAGCCCCCAGCGCAAGTACATTTCATTGTTCTTCGATTTGCTCGCGCCAAAAAATCCGGGCGTGATCGGGAAATAGCGGTTGATCGCGTCCTGTACGGCCGCCCTGCCCTGTTTGGTCTGGATGAGTTCCGTGCAGAAATCCTTGCCGAACTTGGCGTGGAATTTCTCCTCGGGCATGGTGATGCGCGCCAGATCCCGCAAGGGATGAAACGAGCAATGCAGCAAATCTTCGACCTGCAGGATTTCGGCGTAGTCCGCGATCGACTTGATCACGCAGAATTCCGGCCACGTCTTTAACTCGAAACTGAAAATCGTCAACGGTTTCTTGACCTTCGGATCCATCATTTTCGCCGGAACACCGATCTGTTCGGCCAGCCCCCGGAAACGCACGTGGTGATGGTACTCCTCCATCGCCACGCGGCAGGTGAGCCATTTCGCGTACGGCGTAGGCGCCAGCGCGATGGCGGGTTCGTCGAACACTTGCGCACCGTAGAGCTCGTTTACCGCATGGCTGATGACGATCTTCTTGACGGCGGTCTGGTATTCCTCGGGTTGGTGCGCGAGTTCGGCGGCAGTTTTCACGGCCTGGGTAGCGGTAGAGGTCATGGGCATTTCTTTCAGACAATGGGTTCGGTATTGAAGAATTCGAGATCGGTGGCGAGATCGGTCAGGCCGGTAGAAAATGTGTCGTTGATAGCCTGCGCGAGGTCTGACTCGTCCCACTCGGAGCCGGCAGACATGAGCAGGCGGGCAACCGGCCGTGGCTGGGAAAACAGCATCAGTTCGCGCCCGCGCACGCCGAACAGCTGTCCCGTCAGCGCATTCACATTCGAGCTCAAAAAAGCCGCAAGCCTGGCGACGTAACGTGCAGGAATCTGGAGTGCGCGCCGTTTGTATTCGGCTTGGGATTCGTTCGCGGGCTGGATCGATTCCGTCACCCGGGTAGCGGCAAACGGGGCGATTGCGTTGCACGTGACCTTAGAGCGGGACATGTCCATTGCGACGACGCGCGTAAGACCGACCAGTCCTGCCTTCGCGGAGGCATAGCCCGCCTGCCCGAAGTTGCCGAACAATCCGGCGCTCGACACGATATTGACGATACGCCCGGGAGCGCGGCCGTTTTTCTGCTGATCGCGCATCAACGGCGTCGCAGCCGCCAGCAGCGCAAAGGGGGCGCTCAGATTGGTTGCGATGACCTGCTCCCAGTTTTCGCGGCTTGCCTTGAAAATAAACGAATCCCTGAGAATCGCGGCATTATTGACCACGATATCGATCGCACCAAAGCTCTGCGCTGCGCACTGCACCGCACGCTCTGCAGCCCCTGCTTTCGCAAGGTCCTCGACAAATGCCGCGGCACGGGCGCCCAGCTTCGCGGCGACAGATTGCGCAACCGATGGATCCGGATCGGCCCCGGCGATCGATACGCCGCTGTCCGCAATCAGGACCGAAGCGCCCCGGCGGTGCAGTTCCTCGACGATCGCCAGCCCGATCCCGCGCGCGCCACCGGTTACGATCGCCGCCCTGCCCGACAATGTCTGTGCCGCGCTCATCGCATCCGGGCTACTTGTTTCGGCGCAGCCGCGGCGGGAAAAAAAGCATCGGCATGGATATCGCGCGACTCGACGCCGCGTTCGCGTACCAGCGCGGTGGCGGCATCGACCATCGGCGGAGGGCCGGCAAAATAGGCCTTGAATCCACTGAGCGCGGGAAAATCCGCCGCGACGGCCTCTGTGACCAGCCCGTGTCTCCTCGGCAGCAAAGTTCCCGCAGATTCGCCGCCGGACTCGGAAAGCACAATGTGCGCCCTGAACGACGGGAAACGGCGTTGCAGTTCGGCCAGTTCCGCCTCGAAGTAGACGTCGCGCTCGGCTCGCACGCCGAAATAAAGGTGCACCGCGTGTCCGAAGCCGCCCTCCAAAGCAGTCTCGACTATCGATTTGATCGGAGCCAGACCGCTGCCCCCTGCGATGCACAGCATGGAGGCTGCATGTTGCGCCCGCAGATAAGACGTGCCGAGCGGACCGCACACCTTGACCATGTCGCCGGGCTTGAGGGCTGCGGCCATGCGGCGGCTCACAGAGTCTGCCGCGGGCATGACGCGGATGTGGTATTCGAGCAGGTTTTCATCCGGACGATTGGCCATGGAATAATCGCGGGGTACACCGGGCGCGACCGGGAATTCGAGAGCGGCGAACTGCCCGGCGGAAAACGTGAACGGCCCGCCGGAGATGATATCCAGCCTGAGCCTGAGAATGTCGTGC
>JANMYN010000681.1:0-3797 GCA_031382195.1 Betaproteobacteria bacterium | reverse complement strand
GCCGAGCGCCTTCGCGGTCTTCAGGTTAACGACGAGTTCGAACCGAGTCGGCTGCTCGACTGGAAGATTTTCGGGTTTAGCGCCTTTCAGGATCTTTTCCGCAAAGGCTGCAGCATGCCGGTATTGGTCAGAGAGATCCGGCCCATAGGACAAGAGCGCACCCGCCATCGCGGCTCCCCGCGTGCCATACATCGTAGGAAGGCGGTCCTCCTTCGCGAGCTCCAAGATGCGCACTATGTGGACGATCGCGGCGGACGACATCAGCACCACCAGTGCCTGGGGGCGCCACCGTCTCATATCCACGAATGCCTTATCGATCTCGCTGCGGTCATGCGCGGCAGCGGCGCGAACCCTCAAGCCGAGGGCCGCGCCCGCGGCCTCCGTTCTCTTTAAGTCCAGCGCATTCGTTGGGCCGGTCGGATCCCAAAGCACCGCGATCAGCGCGGCCGTCGGTATGGCTTGCTTGAGGAGCTCAACGCGTTTTGCAACGAGTTCTTCGGAAAGGTCGGAGGAGCCCGTTATATTGCCACCCGGATGCGAGAGGCTGGCGACAAACCCTGCCTGGACAGGATCGAGAACTGTGACCATGACAATAGGGACGGTGCTGGTCGCCTGTTGCGCAGCCCGGGTGGCAACGGCACCAAGCGTTACCAGCACATCGACATTGAGCCGAAGCAATTTGGACGCGAGATCCGGCAGCAGTTCGTCCCGTCCTTCGCTGGATTGGTACATGATCGCGAGGTTCTGTCCTTGAACGTAACCCCGCTCGCGCAGAGTTTGCTCGAAGACATGGATCCCGTCCGCCTCAAACGGCAAAGTAAAGGGTGTCAAGTAGCCGATCCGGTAGACTTTCCCCGTCTGCTGTGCAGCAGCCTTTGCCGGCGCGACAAAACCGCTCAGTGCGATTAAGCCTTCGAGTTCCGAAGCCGCCCACGCGAGGGTCTTATCCAGCGACTCGCCGCCCTGTGTGTACCTCGCGATCATCTTCGTAATCGTAGCCTGCGTGTAGATCTGGGTAGCGATGGGAGGAGGTGCAGGTGACCCGGATATCCAAACGGTCTGATCGGGTGCTGGCGGGTAGTGGTAGAGCGTTCCCTTGGGCGGCCCTTCCTGCGCCCAGATGTCGAAGTCGCGCAGACCCGAAAAACCGGGGATGTCGTAGCCGCCACTCGCCGCGACCAACTGTTCCACCGCCCAGCGCTGTGAGAGGTAAGTAAGCAGGCTCTTCGCAGCCGGTTTGTTGTTGGAAAACTTCCAAATACCCCAGAAACTGGGCCGCACTGGTTGATAACGTCCTTTCGGTCCTCTGGGGAACGGGAACGTCCACAGTTGTCCCGCCAACTTTGGGTTTTCGCGCTTGGCCGCGGCCCAAGCGCTCGGCGGATTCAGAATCAATGCGCCTTTCCCCTCGACGAGCCATCTGTTGTTGGAGGCGTCGTCCCAAGTGAACACGTCGCGCGGGAGATGTGGCACAAGCTGCTTCACGTATTCCAATGCCTGCTTGGTCGCATCCGAGTTGACTGTCACATTGCCGTTGGCGTCCACCAACTCCGCGCCGTACGAAGCGAACAGCGCACCAACCCAGTCGACCGAGTCACCCGTATGCCCGAGGCCCAGGCCAAACGGATAGCCCGCCTTGAAGCATCTCTCTGCCGCCACCAAGAACGTGTCCCAGGTCCATTGATCTGCGAGTGTCTTGTCAGGCGGCGCTCCTGCCGGGTACATCCT
This sequence comes from Betaproteobacteria bacterium, assembly GCA_031382195.1. Classification (GTDB taxonomy): domain Bacteria; phylum Pseudomonadota; class Gammaproteobacteria; order Burkholderiales; family JACQAP01; genus JACQAP01. The sequence continues at coordinate 2,069 of JANMYN010000681.1, read as the reverse complement.
GGTGATGTCGATACCGACATGCTGTCTGAACAAGTCGATACGCGCGCATGAAGCCAACATCTGGCCGCCCGGTGTGGCAGGCACGCCGATCCAGTGTCCACCCTGCTTGCCAACGTACTCAACCGCCGAGAGGACCTTGCCATTGTTTGCGATCAACGTCTCCATGATGTCGTCGACCGGTTCCAGATTGCTGGCTTGAGCGGCCGCGTACCAGGTTGGAATCGCGAGAATATCGTGGCCCGACTTCGCCTGCGCCTCGGCGAAGCTGGTGAGGACGAGCTTGCCACCCTGATCAGGGAAATAGTCGATCTTGAGGTCGACCTTCTCCTTCTTCGACCATTCGTTACAAAGCTTCGTTAGGACGGCGTTAGCGCCTGGCACCCAATGATCCCAAAAGCCAACGCTGAGCGAGCGAGCTGCGTGAGAGGTCCGGGTGTACGGTGCAACGGCTGCGGCTGCAGACGCCGCTGCGGAGGTTTTCAGAAAGCGCCGTCGATTGAATTGAGACGCAGTCATCTTCAGTTCCTCCTTCAGATGGAATCCACGCGGGTAACCACAGCCCCATGATGCGCCGAAAGCATGCACCCGGTCATTAGTCTGGCACTTACAGATCCATACTTGTACACGTTGCTGCCGGCAAGTGACTCGCCTCGCCGACTAGTGGGTGACCGCGGTCGAAGAATAGGCCGCATCCAGCCGTTCCAGGGGCCGGTTCGAGTCGAGTCGCGATCTAACCTCGCAATACCTGTCGGATCGAATGGCGACTAGTGCAGTTCCGACGGCGAAATCTGTGCCGCAACGTAAACCGAGTACTGATACTTCGATTTTATTCGTGAACCTTCGACGTCTTCGTGCTTTCGTGATGCGCCTTACGGGTTTTGCTTCAGCCTTCTGAACGCGTAGCGGCTCGCAGGTTTCAGCCGCGGGGCCTTGACGAATACAGCTTGTGCAGGCTGATTTTTTTGACCTCGGCTTTGCTGGTTTCGATGTGGTTGCGCAGCCGGTCGATGGCCCGATCGGCGCGCCGCAGCAGGACCGCGCGCAGGATCTGCGCATGCTCCTGGTAGGTGGCGGTGATGCGGCCATCCTCCGTGAAATCGAGCCGGCGCAGCAGGCGGATGCGCTCGGTCACTTCCTGATGACAGCGCGCCATCTCGCGGTTGCCGGTGGCGGCGACCAGCGTACCGTGAAAGGCCTCGTCCAGCGCGCACACCTGCTCGCCGTCGCGCAGCCTGCGTGTCGGCGCAACCAGCCAGATCGATTTCAGGTCGTCCAGCCTCGGAGGATCAGCGCGATCGCACAAGGTTCGCACGCAGGCGGTTTCGAGCGCGATGCGCAAATCGTACAGATCGTCGAACTGCCTGAAATCGAGTTCACGAACGTTCCAGCCGCTGCGGAACTGCACCTGCAGGTAGCCTTCGCGTTCAAGCCGGTAGAGCGCTTCGCGCACCGGCGTGCGGCTCACATGTAAGCGCGCGGCGATTTCGCTCTCGGTGAAGCGGTCACCGGGCAGCAGCCGGAAATCGAAGATGTCCTGCTTGATACCCAGATACACCGAATCGGCCAGCGATCCCTTGCGCTCCTCGTCGCGTGCCGCCGCCTTGCGCCGACGGCCTGCGTCAGCCTTCTTCGCCGGCGCGCGAATCGCCGTGCGATTCAATGCGCTGCTTTCTGCGCGAGGAACGCCCGCCACCCGCCGAGCTGGGAAATCTCTTCGGCGCCGTGCACTGCCCAGCTCTCGCAGACGAAGGCCTGCACCCATTCGCCGCTGTCGAGTTCGATCTGGCCGATGCCGAGCGGGGACGGGATTGCGGCCACGAACGAGCCGTACTCGCGCACCGCCAGCCGCCACACTTCCACTTCGATCGCCTTGCCTCGTCCGGGATCACGCACCATGCCCGGTTTCGGCGGCGTGGTGCCCGGCAGCGCGTAGAGCCTGTAATTCGCGCTGGTGCGCGCGGCTTTTTCCAGGCGGCCGCCGCGCTCAGTGAGCTGATAATTGAGCGGCAACCCGGACAGATGCGCGCCCACCACCGCGACGCGTACGCTGTCTTCGGCGACGCTGACGG
>JANMYN010000672.1:0-1955 GCA_031382195.1 Betaproteobacteria bacterium | reverse complement strand
CACGCCGCCGAGACTGAACAAGCCATGAAAGCCGGACATCATCGTGCGTTCGCTGGCGCGCTCGAGGATGATGGCCTGGATGTTCATGGTGCAATCGAGGGCGCCCATGCCGGCCCCGAAAAAAAACAGCGCCTGCCCCATCCAAACCACCGTCGAGTGATGCGCCAGCATCGGCTGGGTCGCGCACTAGATCAGCACGGTCTGGATCAATACGCGTCGGCTGCCTGCCCGTGACGTCAGCAGTCCCGCGAAAGGCATGGCGATGATCGACCCGGCGCCGAGACACAACAGCAAGGTGCCCAGCGTGCCTTCCGCGATCCCGAGGCGGTCCTTCGCGAACGGTACCAGCGGCGCCCACGCCGCCATGCCGAAGCCGGCGATGAAGAAAGCGATGCGCGTCGCGTACGCTTGCGCTGAACCGAGGCTGGCGCGCTCTATGTCCAGGGCAGTCAATGCGCAATCACGGTATCAACAGCACCGCGGCCGTCTTGCGGCTCGATTTCGAGAACATGCGGCGCGCCCGGCGCCCGGCTAACGATTGCCTGATCCATTCCTGCCATCCTCCGGGCGACATCGCAGTTTTCGGGAATTCAGTACGCGGCCTCACCGGCTTCAACCGCGAAGTCCGACACCTTATAGCGGAAGCCCGAGAAGGGGAATACGAACGTGAAGGTGACGCCGGATTTCCGAATCGCCTGCGGCCCGCCAGTGAACTTCGAGCATCACACAGCGCCGCGCGGCACTGTTCACTGCAACGGGCGGTACAATCGCCGGCATGCGTAACTTTCTTGCCGCCTGCGTTGTTGCACTCGTCCCGACATTCGCCGCGGCGCAGTCGCCGCGTGACGCTAAGCACTCGTTCGACGACGCCGAAAAATGGGCGCGCGTCTTCGACGATCCGGCGCGCGACGCGTGGCAGAAGCCGCACGAGGTCATCAAGGCGCTTGCGCTGGCGCCCGATGCGCAGATAGCGGACCTGGGAGCGGGAACCGGCTATTTCACGGTACGCCTCGCCAGCATGCTTCCCAACGCACGCGTGTACGCCGTCGAAATCGAGCCGAACCTGGTGCGCTACGTCGAGGCCCGGGCGAAGCGCGAAGGACTGCGCAATGTGGTCTCGCGCGAGGGCGCGCCACACGATCCGCGCCTGCCAGAGAAAGTCGACCTCATTCTCGTCGTCGACACCTACCATCACATCGACGCGCGCGCGGAGTATTTCCAGCGGCTGCGTAACGCCCTGCGCTCCGGCGGGCGCATCGCCATCGTCGATTTCAAACTCGACTCGCCCTACGGTCCTCCGCACGCGGCACGTCTTGCGCCCGAAGCCGTCAAAGCGGAGATGGAGGCCGCGGGCTTTGCCGTGGCCGCCGACCATTCCTTCCTGCCCTATCAATATTTCATCGTCTTCAAGCCCGCTACCTAGCGGCCGTTACGCAGCGGCATTTGAGATTTCGCACCGGCAGACAGATATCCTTTCTTTGATCGACTTTGGTGCCACGTGACGTTCTCGGTGCAATACCGCGGGGAGCAGGATCTGGCTTCAGTATCGTGGGTGGGGAAAAATACAAGGCCTGACCCCCGCTCCTCTTTCTTGCTCTTGAATCAGAGAATCAGAAACTTGCGGTGGTCCGACCCGCTTGAATCAATAGATGCGCTTACGAAGAAAGTGCACGATGCTACCGTACGACCCACCATTTAAAGCGTCTATTTCATGCTCTATGTCAACGTTTTGACCAAGCTTGCTTGCCCACCATCCGTCCGTAAGCTGCCTTGATGCATGCGTTGGGAAATTGTTATGAGCGTACAGGGCAATTTTCACAAAACCTGATTCTAGAATTGAGCTGTCGCAAGGGATGAAGCCTTTTGTTCCAAAGGCCGTGATAAACGCGAGTATGGTGTAAGTCCGTTCTGCCTGTAGCGGCCAGAAGTATTCATAGGCCGGATCGGGTTCCCAC
>JANMYN010000660.1:0-3278 GCA_031382195.1 Betaproteobacteria bacterium | reverse complement strand
GCATTCCTAAAAGGGTACTCCACGCTATCGCGAGGGTATTCGTGTTCCTTCGTGTTAAGCGTTTTGTTTTTCTCCGTGTCCTCAGCGGTTCAAGAACTTGACGTTCAGGCTGCGCGGCGCTTGCCGTACCGCTTCACCCGCAGGTCCGCCTGCGCCTTGTGGCCGGCGAAGCCTTCGACTGCGCACAGGCGCGAGCAGTATTCGCCGATCATCGCCGAAGCCTCGGGCTTCACGCGCTGGTAGGTGCAGGTCTTGATGAACTTGCCGACCCACAACCCGCCGGTATAGCGCGCCGCCTTGCGCGTGGGCAGCGTGTGGTTGGTGCCGATTACCTTGTCGCCGTAAGACACGTTGGTCTCCGGGCCGAGGAACAGCGCGCCGTAGTTGCTCATGTTGCGCAGGAAGTAGTCCGGCTCCTTGGTCATCACCTGCACATGTTCGGAGGCGATGCGGTCCGCCTCCTTGACCATTTCCGCGTTGTCCTTGCAAAGGATCACCTGGCCATAATCCTTCCACGCCTGACCGGCGATCGCGGCGGTCGACAAGGTTTGCAGTTGCCGCTCGACTTCCTTGATGGTGTCCTCCGCGAGCTTGCGCGAATTCGTCAGCAGGATGGCCGGCGAGTTCGGTCCATGTTCGGCCTGGCCGAGCAGGTCGGTCGCGCACATTTCGGCATCGCAACTGTCGTCGGCGATGATCAGGGTTTCCGTCGGGCCGGCAAACAAGTCGATGCCCACGCGACCGGACAACTGGCGCTTGGCTTCGGCGACGAACGCGTTGCCCGGGCCGGCAATCATGTCGGTCGGTTTGATTGTCGCGGTGCCGAGCGCCATGGCGCCGATCGCCTGCACGCCGCCGATGGTGTAAATCTCGTCTGCGCCGCCGAGATGCATCGCCGCGACGATGGCCGGATGCGGTTTGCCCTGGTAAGGCGGCGCACACGCAATGATGCGCTTGACCCCGGCCACGCGCGCCGTAACCACGCTCATGTGCGCCGAGGCGACCAGTGGGTATTTTCCGCCGGGCACGTAACAGCCGACGCTGTTCACCGGAATGTTCTTGTGCCCGAGCACCACGCCCGGCAGCGTTTCGACTTCGACGTCACGCAAGGCGTCGCGCTGGATCTGCGCGAAATTACGGATCTGCTCTTGCGCGAACTTGATGTCATCGACGACCTGCCTGGGCAACTGGCGCACGCAGTCCTCGATCTCGCCCTAGCTCATGCGGAAGTTCTCGGGAGACCAGTTGTCGAATTTCTTCGACAACTCGCGCACCGCTGCGTCGCCGCGTTTCTCGATATCGGCAAGGATGTCTTCGACAGTTCTGCGCACCTTGGCAACGTCGGCAGCATCCTGCTCGGCGGAAATACCGGTCTTCAGAAAAACAGCCATGATCTAACCTTCCAGGGAATGTAACGAGAGTGGGTTTCGGTGCCACGCAAGGGCGAATTTGCGGGCGACGGGTGAAAACCGGAAGGTGCTATTCTCCGGCGTATACGAAGCCCCCGTCAACGCCAGCCCTGCTTTTCCGTCAATTTCGCCCTTCACCGCAGAGGCGCAAAGGCGCAAAGGGAACGCAGAGAAATGCTCCAGAAAGAACTGAAAAGTATTGGTTTCGCTGGAAACTGGGGAGTCTCCGACAATTGTTTGCCTCGGCCGCAGGTAGTGACCCGCCATGTACGCACCTGCGGTCGCAACAACGCTGACGCTGACCGAACCAATATCCAGTTCTTTGTTTTCCTTTGCGTTCTCTTTGCGTCTTTGCGCCTTTGCGGTGAAGAATTAGCCCATCAGAGAAAAGGGAATTCGACTTCGGGCGTGCGCCGGACGATCAGATCGGCAGCCGCCCGGCCCGACCCGCAGGCGAGGGTCCAGCCCAGCGTGCCGTGGCCGGTATTCAGGTACAGGTTGCGGTAGCGGGTGTGCCCGATGAGCGGCACATTGCTCGGGGTCATTGGGCGCAATCCCGCCCATCGCGATGCGCCGGCATAGTCCCCGACGCCCGGGAATAACTGCTCGATCCGGGACAGGATAGCGTTGCAGCGCGCATCGCTCGGTGCAGTATCGTAACCGGTCAATTCCGCCGTTCCCGCTGCCCGTAGCCGGTTGCCCAGTCTCGAAATCGCCACCTTGGCGTTTACATCGCTCAGACACATGGTGGGCGCCGCCTCTGGGTGCGTCAGCGGCAACGTGACCGAATAACCCTTGAGCGGATAGACCGGAACGCGGATTCCCACCGGCGACAACAGCAAGGGACTGTAGCTGCCCAGCGCCACCAGGAATGCATCGGCCTTGACCAGTTCGCGCCTGCCCTCGGGGTCGCGAACGACTGCGCCGATGACCACGTCGCCTTCGATGTTCAGCGATTCGATTGCGTGCTCGTAGCCGAACTGCACGCCCCGCTCGCGGCATAACTCGGCGAGACTGCCGGTGAACTGATGCGCATCGCCAGATTCGTCGTCCGGCGCATAGGTTCCGCCGATGAGGCCGATCCGCGTCGCACGCAAAGCCGGCTCGAGATCCATGCATTCCTGCACGCTCTTGATGTGCATTTCGCAGCCGTGGCTGCGCAGCAGTTCGATGCGCGCGTGCGCGGCCTCGAATTCACCCGCGTCGGTATGGATCTGCAGGATGCCCTTCTCGAGATGGTCGTATTGAACGCCACTCTCGCTGCGCAGCGACTTCAGCAAGTCGCGGCTGTAGAGCCCGAGGCGCAGGATGGTCAGCGTATTGCGCCGGGTGCGCCCGGGCAGGCACTCGAACAGGAAGCGCAGACCCCAGGTCCATTGGCGCGGGTCGGCACGCAGGCGAAACAGCAGCGGCGCATCCTCGCGGCCCAGCCATTTGAAGATTTTTGCGGGCGCACCCGGATTGGCCCACGGCTCTGCGTGGCTAACTGAAATCTGGCCGCCGTTGGCGAAACTCGTCTCCAGACCGGCGGTCGGCTGCCGATCCAGCACCGTGACGTCATGCCCGTCCTTCGCCAGATACCAGGCACTGGTCACGCCGATCACGCCGGCACCGAGAACGACGACTTTCATCTCCCTTCTCCGGAGAGAACGGAGATGACGTGAATTCGTGAATACCGTGAATGTCGTGAATATCGGGATTCAAGAGTCACAGGCGCAAGCGCCCTCCTTACGACATTCACGGTATTCACGATATTCACGGCCGTTCCGGCCCTACTGTGCCACCCAGCCGCCGTCCATCAGGATGTCGGTGCCGGTCATGAACGAGGTCGCATTCGTGCAGATGTAACGCGCGAGCGAGCCGATTTCC
>JANMYN010000631.1:0-5065 GCA_031382195.1 Betaproteobacteria bacterium | reverse complement strand
GTGGGAAGCGTGTTCTGGGTCGAATTGAGCCTGACGAGCGCACCGCAGTTTGCATTCAAGGAAATCGAAAGTGCGGCGCTGGTGCCGCCGCAAGTGGCGGACGGCGCGCCGGTACGCACCCTGCTTTACGTGGAAGACAATCCGGCCAATCTGGAACTGGTCGAGCAACTCATTTCGCGCCGCCCCGACCTGCGCCTGCTTTCCGCGGCGGACGGCGATCTTGGTATCGAGTTTGCACGCGCCTATCAGCCGGAAGTGATTCTGATGGACATCAACCTGCCCGGCATCAGCGGTATTGAAGTCATGAGAATCCTGCGCGCAGACCCGGCAACGGCGCATATCCCCATCATGGCGCTCAGCGCCAATGCAGTGCCCCGTGATATCGCGAGGGGTCTCGAGGCCGGATTCTTCAACTATCTCACCAAACCCATCAAAGTCGCCGAGTTCATGGATGCGCTGGACGTGGCCCTGAAATTTTCGCAAACGGCATCCGACCGCGCAGCTCATAAGGAACAAGCATGAAAATTGTCGAGTCCGACATGCTCAATGCCAGCATCCTGATCGTTGACGACCAGGAGGCCAATGTCATTCTGCTGGAGAATATGCTGCGTGAAACCGGCTATACCTGCGTTGCCTCGACCATGGATCCGCACGAGGTCTGCGCACTGCATCGCAAGAACCGCTACGACCTGATCCTGCTCGACCTGCAGATGCCCGGCATGGATGGATTCCAGGTCATGGAAGGCCTGAAGACAAACGATGCGGACAGCTACCTGCCGGTCCTCGTGATCACCGCGCAGCCCGGCCACAAGCTGCGCGCGTTGCAGGCTGGCGCAAAGGATTTCGTCGCCAAGCCGTTCGATCTGGTCGAAGTCAAGACGCGCATCCACAACATACTGGAAGTGCGGCTGCTGTACAAAAAACTCGAGAATTACACCCTGGTGCTGGAACGTACGGTGCAGGAACGGACCGCGGAACTGCGCGAAAGCGAGGCCCGCTATCGCAGCCTGACCGAACTGGCCTCCGACTGGTACTGGGAGCAGGACGAGAACGGGAGCTTCACCAAGGTGTCCGGCCCGGTCCTGGAGATGCTTGGAATCCAGGTCGATTCCCTGACGGGAAATACCAATGGCGGTCAGGTGCCGGGCTGGGACAAGGCGGAGCGCGAGGCGCTGCAGGCAACCATTGTAGCCCGGCAGCCATTCCTGGATTTCGTCTTCAGCCGCGTCAATGCCGATGGCTCGCAACAAAAGTATCGCGTGAGCGGGGAGCCGATGTTCAACCAGTCCTGCCGCTACATCGGTTACCGCGGAATCGGCGTGGAACTCACCGCCAACAAATAGAACGCAAGATCCCGACGCTCAAGCATGGCATTACTCCATAGCCCGAATCAAAACCATCTTCTCGCCGCCTTGCCTACGGCGGAATTCGAGGCCGTGGCTGCGCATCTGGAACTGGTGCCGCTGCCGCTCGGTCAAATGCTCTACGAACCCGGTGGACAGTTGCAGCACGCCTATTTCCCCACCACCGCCGTCGCGTCGCTGCACTATGTCATGGAGTCCGGCGCATCGGCAGAATCCGCCGGGGTGGGCAATGAAGGCGTGGTCGGTATTTCGATGTTCATGGGAGGCGATACCACGCCAAGCTCGGCCGTGGTTCTGATCGCGGGCCACGCTTACCGGCTCAAAGCCAGCGTGCTGAAGCAGGAATTTGGTCGCGCCGGCATGATGCAGGGTTTGTTGCTGCGCTACACCCAGGCGCTGATTACGCAGATGATCCAGACCGCGGCCTGCAATCGGCACCATTCGGTGGAGCAGCAATTGTGTCGGTGGCTATTGTTGACTCGCGATCGAATCCCATCGCGCGAGTTGATCATGACGCAGGAATTGGTCGCCCGCATGCTCGGTGTGCGCCGGGAAGGCATTACCGAGGCCGCCGGGAATTTGCAGAACGCCGGTTTGATCAGCTACCGTCGTGGCCACATCACCGTGCTCGGGCGGTCCGGATTGGAAGCTCGCGCCTGCGAGTGCTATGCGGTGGTCAAGAGTGAAATGGCCCGCCTGCTCTCCGATGTACTCCATCGCCAGGGCGTCCTGACGGCTTAATTGCATCATCCAAGAATCAGACTCCGGCTCGCGGGCAGACCGCCGTTGATGAACGGCATTTCGCATTGCGCTATGGGCATGGAAAAAGCTCAGGCCAATCTGAGCACCCTCCTCGAGCTTTAGTGCAATTCGCGTAAACTCCGCTTGCATCACCGGCCTCACGTGGCTGCCGTGATGCCCGGCCCGGAGCGCGACGCGGTCATCCGTGCGGCTTCGGCCCACAACTATCGATGCAGGTCGGGTACATGAACCGGGCGACAACAATCTCGACGCACGCCGCCGCCGCTCGGACGGCCGCATGAAACAGGCCGTTCCCGTCAACGAACGTTCGCTCGTTCTGATCCTGGCCGCCATCCAGTTCACGCACATCATGGACTTCATGATCATGATGCCGCTCGGCCCGCAATTGATGCGAGTCATGCTGATTTCGCCGCAGCAGTTCGGGCTCCTGGTCTCGGCCTACACCCTTACGGCAGCACTCGCGGCGCTGGCCGTGGCCTTCTACACCGACCGCTTCGACCGCCGCAAGATTCTGCTGTTTCTCTATGCGGGCTTCGTCGTGTCGACGCTGCTGTGCGGCATCGCGCCGGGTTACGGCGCGCTGCTGGCCGCGCGCGCGGTCGCCGGCGCCTTTGGCGGTGTGGCGGGCGCGACCGTGCACTCCATTATCGGCGATGCGGTTCCCGAGCAACGCAGGGGGGCGGCGACAGGCATGATCATGTCCGCTTTCGCGCTGTCATCCATCATCGGCGTTCCGATCGGCTTGATTCTTGCCGTGCATTTCTCGTGGCGCGCACCGTTTCTGTTTCTTGTGGTCGTCTCGACGCTGGTACTGGTTCTCAGCTGGAAAATTCTCCCCACGATGCGCGGCCATTTCGTCGAAGGCGAGTCCCACCGGCCTTTGCAGCAGATGAAAGCGGTGCTCGGCACCGTCAATCACCTGCGCGCCCTCGTATTCATGTTCGTACTCATGTTCGCGGGGTTTTCGGTGATTCCATTCATCGCGCCTTACATGGTGGCGAATGTCGGCCTGAAGGAAACCGACCTGCCTTACCTGTATTTGTTCGGCGGCCTCGCCACGGCCTTCACATCGCGTTATATCGGCACGCTGGCGGACCGGCACGGCAAGCGGCAGATCTTCACCCTCATCGGTCTGATCTCGATCGCTCCACTGCTGATCACGACCAATCTGCCGCCGGTTCCGGTCTGGATCGCGATCTGCGCGTCGGTGATTTTCATGGTGTTCGTGTCCGGACGTTTCGTGCCGGCGATGGCGCTGGTCATATCCAGTGTGGAACCACGCCTGCGCGGCGGCTTCATGAGCATCAACTCCGCGATCCAGCAACTGGGCTTGGGTGCCGCGTCTTTTCTTGCAGGCTCCCTCATCGGCCACGCTTCCGATGGAACACTGACGCGCTACTGGCTGGTGGGTTTCATCGCGGTCGGCTCCACGCTGCTCGCGATAGCGCTCGCCTGGCGGGTCAAGCCGGTGGCTTGAGACAGTAATTGGTGATTGGCGATTAGTGATTGGCGAAGCTGCGCCGTTCGATCTAGAGAATTTACCAATCACCAATTACCAGTCACGAGTCACCAGTCACTGCGGACGCTAGTCGCGCGTGTCCGGTTCAAAAAAACACCATTGCACGGCAGGGAACGCAATACGCAGATCCGCTTCGACGCGGTTGATCGCAGCGAGCATGGTCGCGGCGCTGGCGGTTTCCGCCATCCGCGCCTTGACGGCAAGCATGATGCCGTCGCCCATCTGCAAGGTCAGCAGACTGTAGATTTCACTCACTTCGCTCCTTGCCGTCAGGAAGGCGCGAATCGCATTCTCGGTATCGGCTTCGGCGCTTTCACCCGTGATCAGCGCCTTGATTTCCAACGTCAGCAGAACGGCAACGACGATCAGCAGTACACCGACGGCCATGCTGCCCAGCGCATCGAACATCGGATTGCCGGTCGCGAGGGCCAGCAGGATCGCGATCAGCGCCAGCGTCAGGCCGGCGAGCGCCGCGATGTCTTCGCCCAGCACGATGATGAGTTCGCTGTTGCGCGACACGCGGAAGAATTTCCACAGCGACTTGCCGCCGGCCACCTTGCGGATCTCGCGTATGCAACCGGCGAGCGAAAAGGCCTCCAGCACGATCGAAACCGCCAATACGACAACCGCGATAACCGGGTTGGTCATCGGTTCCGACTGATGCAGCCTGTGCCAGCCCTCGTAGACCGAAAACAGCCCGCCGAGCGTGAACAGCAGCACCGCCACCAGGAAGGCCCAGAAGTAAACGACCTTGCCGTAACCGAGCGGATGTTTCGCATCCGGTTCCCGCTTTGCCTCCTTCATACCGCGCAACAACAGGATCTGGTTGCCGCAATCGGCCGCCGAGTGGATCGCTTCGGCCAGCATCGCGCTCGACCCGGTCACGGCCGCGGCCGTGCCTTTCGCGATCAAGATGCCGCTGTTGGCGCCGAGTGCATACAGCACCGCGCGCAGTGAAGAGGCTTGCGACATTAGTTTCTTTTTATTTCTATCGGACTATGGTGTGGGTTGGAAGTTTGGTTACGCCGGGTTCCGGGATAGTGTCGCACTTGTGAGCGTACCCTCATTAAGACACTCTCACCGCAGATACCCTACGTGCGTAGCACGTCGGAGTACCCTTTTAGGACGCGGTGAGTGCTTTTTGACCCTTAGAGTTTCAGGCGGCCCGATTGGCGCGCTCGGCGATGGCCAGCACGCGATACATCGAACGCACTACCGGCAGCTCGATCAGTTCGCCATCGACGACGACCAGGCCGGTGCTGTCCTGCTCGAATGCGGCGCAGACCTTGCGTGCCTTCGCAATGGTTTTCGCGTCCGGGGTGAAGGCGGCATGGATGATCGCGATCTGATTCGGGTGAATCGATGCCTTGCCGGTGAAGCCGAGCCGCGCGCAAGCCGTGGCTTCCAGCCGCAGGCCTTC
>JANMYN010000579.1:0-1823 GCA_031382195.1 Betaproteobacteria bacterium | reverse complement strand
GAACGCGCCCTTGTACTCTCGCACCATCACGCTCGCCTCCTCCGCGATCGCGCGCATCTTCGCCGCGCCGTCGCGCCGCATGTCGAGGATCGGCCGCACATGCAGCGTGCCCACGGAGGCGTGCGCGTACCAGGTGCCTCGCGTGCCGTGCTTCTCGAAGATTTTCGTGAGCCGGTCGGTATATTCGGCGAGGTGTTCGAGCGGAACCGCGCAATCTTCGATGAAGGACACCGGTTTGCCGTCGCCTTTCATCGACATCATGATGTTGAGCCCGGCCTTGCGCACCTCCCAGATTTCCTTCTGCAACGCGGGCTCGATGATCTGCACCACACTGCCGGAAAGGCCGAGATCGCCCATCAGTTCGGCGAGCCGCGCGAGCCGGGCAACCAGTGCTGCCTTGTCCTCGCCGGCGAACTCCACCAGCAGAATGGCTTCTGGCTCTCCCTGCAGGAACTTGTCGACGATCGGGCGAAAGGTGGCGTTGCCGCGCGCAAGATCGATCATGGTCCGATCGACGAGTTCCACCGCGTCCGGATCCAGCGTGACGATGTGCCGCGTCAGGTCCATCGCCTGATGGAACGTCGGGAAATGCACGACGCCCAAACCCTTGTGCGCCGGGATGGGCGAAAGCTTCAGCGTGATGCGCTTGGTGAATGCCAGCGTGCCTTCCGAGCCGACCAGCAGGTGCGCAAGATTGTGGGCCAGGGGATGCGCGGCGCTGCCCGGCTGGACCATATCGAGGTTGTAACCCTGCACCCGGCGCAACACCTTCGGCCAGCGCAACTCGATCTCCGCGGCCTCGCGCCGCACGATGGCGTGAATTTTTTCCACCAGTGCGCGATAGCCGGCCGGTGCGCCGCCCAACTCGGTGCTGGCGCCGAAATGGAATTCATCGCCGCCGCTGAGCCATGCATCCACGCCGAGCACGTTGTGCACCATGTTGCCGTAGCGGATCGAGCGCGGGCCGCAGGAATTGTTGCCGGCCATGCCGCCGATGGTGGCCTGTGCCGAAGTCGAGACGTCGACCGGAAACCAGAGTTTGTGCGGCCGCAGGCGCGCGTTGAGATGATCGAGCACCAGGCCGGGTTGCACCGTAGCTTCGCGCTTGTCTGCGTCGATGCGAATGACTTCGTCGAGGTATTTCGAACAATCGATGATCAGCGCTGCGCCGACGGTCTGTCCGCACTGCGACGTTCCGGCGCCGCGCGGCAGGATCGGCACGCCTTGCTCTGCGGCGATCTGCAGCGCAACGCGGGCGGCCTCTTCGGTGCGCGGTATGACCACGCCGACTGGGTCGACCTGGTAGATGGACGCGTCGGTGGAATAACGACCTCGCGAAAACGAATCGAACAGCACGTCCCCTTCAAGGTTCGCCCGCAGCCGCTGTTCAAGCGGGTCGCGAGCGCCCGGGGGCCGGTGAAACCGTATGGGGGTTGCGGGAGCGTTCACGCCGAAGCTGCAATCCTTGGAAGACGATGCTGCAGATGATACCCGAGGCCCTCCCGGGCGCGCTTGTTACGTCGGAGGATTTTCAGTAGGCTCAACTTCTTTGCCCGGCACACCCCTATGACTTTCCGCAGCGGTCGCCATTTCCTCCAGATTCCCGGCCCCACGAACGTGCCGGACCGAATCCTCCGGGCCATCGACCGACCGACGATGGACCATCGCGGCCCCGACTTCGCGCATCTCGGACGCGACGTCCTCGAGGGCATGAAGCGCATCTTCAAGACGCGCCACCCCGTGGTGATCTACCCCGCGTCGGGGACGGGGGCGTGGGAAGCCGCGCTGGTGAACACGCTTTCGCCCGGAGACAAGGTCCTCAT
>JANMYN010000552.1:0-4960 GCA_031382195.1 Betaproteobacteria bacterium | reverse complement strand
AAACTCATTCAGTGACCCTTCAGCAAATCGACCTGATGGCGGAAACGCCCGGTCTGCGCAACCCCCGAAGGCCGCGTTTTTACTCGCCTCACGCCTCTCACCTCAGCGCTCACTCTTCCATCACCGCACTCGTATAAACCTCCTGCACGTCATCGAGGGCTTCCAGCGCATCCATGAGTTTGTGCATTTTGTCCACGTCCTCACCGGTGAGCGCAATTTCGATCGTCGGTTTCATGGTCACCTCCGCGAGTTCGGCTTTCAGGCCCGATTTCTCAAATTTATCCTTGACGGCGAGAAAATCGTTTGGCGTGGTGATGACCTCGATGCTGCCATCGTCGCTTGCCACGACATCCTCGGCGCCGGCCTCCAGCGCAGCCTCCATGACTTTCTCTTCGCTGGTGCCCGGCGCGAACAGGAGTTGCCCGCAATGCCGGAACAGGAAAGCCACGGAACCTTCGCCGCCGAGGTTACCGCCATGCTTGGCGAAGGCATGGCGCACGTCGGCAACCGTGCGCACGCGATTGTCCGTCATGCAGTCCACGATGAGCGCAGCGCCGCCAATGCCGTATCCCTCGTAACGGATTTCCTCATAGCTCACCCCCTCGAGTTCACCGCTGCCGCGCTTGGTAGCGCGCTCGACAGTGTCCTTGGGCATGTTGTTCGCGTAAGCCTTTTCCACCGCGAGGCGCAAGCGCGGGTTGGCCGTGATGTCGGAACCGCCGAGCCGTGCTGCGACCGCGATTTCTTTGATGAGCCGGGTGAAAATCTTGCCGCGCTTGGCGTCCTGGCGACCCTTGCGGTGCTGGATATTTGCCCATTTGCTGTGACCTGCCATACCTTCCTCTGCGTTTGAATCGGACCCTTGCACAATCCGCGTCTACCGGTGTAGACGGCTGATATAATTATTGAAAAATCTTACCACATGGTCCGCTTTCAACACTGCTCAAACATCCCGTAATGCAATCCCTGCCAATTGCCAAGTCAACGTACGAGCTCTGCCTGTTGCCGGGATTCGCCAATCGTCACGGACTGATTACTGGCGCCACCGGCACGGGCAAGACCGTGACCCTGCAGACCATGGCCGAGGCGTTGAGCTCGATCGGCGTGCCGGTGTTCATGGCCGATGTCAAAGGCGATCTCGCCGGCCTGTCGCAGGCCGGGGCCATGAATCCCAAGCTCAAGGAGCGCATCGACAAACTTGCGCTCGGCGATTTCGCCTTCTCCGGCAGCCCGACGGTTTTCTGGGACGTATTCGGCGCGCTTGGTCATCCGGTTCGCGCCACCGTGTCCGAAATGGGGCCGCTGCTGCTGGCGCGCTTGCTTAACCTCAACGATACGCAGAGCGGCGTGCTGATGCTGGTGTTCAAAATAGCGGACGACAAAGGCCTGCTGCTTCTCGATCTGAAAGACTTGCGGGCGATGGTGCAGCACGTCGGCGACAATGCCAGGCAGTTCACCACCGAGTACGGCAATATTTCCTCGGCCAGCATCGGCGCGATTCAGCGCGGACTGCTCGCCATCGACGAACAGGGCGGCGATCATTTTTTCGGCGAGCCGGCGCTCAATATCGCCGATCTGATACAGACCGACGAAAAGGGCCGCGGCGTGATCAACATCCTCGCCGCCGACAAACTGATGAACGCGCCCAAGGCCTATGCCACGCTGCTGTTTTGGCTTCTGTCGGAGCTATTCGAGGAACTGCCCGAGGTTGGCGATCCGGAAAAACCGAAGCTGGTGTTCTTCTTCGACGAAGCGCATCTGCTGTTCAACGATGCGCCGCCGGCGCTGCTGGAAAAGATCGAACAGGTCGTCAGGTTGATCCGGTCCAAGGGCGTGGGTGTCTATTTCGTGACCCAGAACCCGCTGGATGTGCCGGACACAGTGCTCGGACAGCTCGGAAACCGCGTGCAGCATGCGCTGCGTGCCTTTACGCCACGCGACCTGAAGGCGGTGAAGACCGCGGCAACGACGCTGCGCGCGAATCCCGATCTCGACGTGGAAAAGGCGATCACCGAATTGGGTGTCGGCGAAGCGTTGGTATCGTTACTCGACGAGAAGGGCCGCCCGACGATGGTCGAGCGGGCCTTTGTGCTGCCACCGCGTAGCCGCATCGGTCCGGTTACCCCCGACGAGCGCACTGCCTCGATCAAGCGCTCACTGGTGGCGGGTACTTATGAACAATTGGTTGACCGCGAATCCGCTTACGAGGTGCTCAAGGTGCGCCGAGAGCAAACTGCAGCCGCGGCGCACCCGGAGCCGGCACCGGCTGCCACCGGATCCGTGTTCGGGGAGGTTCTAGGCAGCGTATTCGGTGGCGGCAATTCGCGTCGTCAATCCGCCGGGGAGGCATTGGTCAAAA
The DNA here is from genome assembly GCA_031382195.1 of Betaproteobacteria bacterium. Taxonomy (GTDB): domain Bacteria; phylum Pseudomonadota; class Gammaproteobacteria; order Burkholderiales; family JACQAP01; genus JACQAP01. The sequence continues at coordinate 2,601 of JANMYN010000552.1, read as the reverse complement.
GCGCGGCCCGCGCAGTCGGCTCCGAAGTGGGACGGCGGATTATTCGCGGCGTACTCGGATCCATCCTCGGCGGCTCGGGCCGCCGGCGCTAATCTTCATCCCGTCGACGCATCCACCCTGCTAAGCCTGCGTTTGTTGTTTTCGGCGCCATTCTTCGTGTTGATGGCGCTTTGGTCTTCGCGCAAAGCAGTCACACTGTCGCGCGCGCAACGGTTGCGCGCCGAACTCGTTGGTCAAACGTTGAAGCGGAAATGCATTACGTCGCCGTCCTTGACGACGTAATCCTTGCCCTCCAGGCGCATTTTCCCGACTTCCTTCGATCCCTGTTCGCCCTTGTGGGTGATGTAGTCGTTGTAGGCGATGACCTCGGCGCGGATGAAGCCCTTCTCGAAGTCGGTGTGGATGACGCCGGCCGCCTGCGGCGCCGTATCGCCTCTGTGGATGGTCCACGCCCGCACTTCCTTCTCGCCCGCGGTGAAGTATGTCTGCAATCCAAGCAATTCATAGCCCGCGCGAATCAGGCGATCCAGTCCCGGTTCCTGCAAGCCCATGTCAGCGAGGAACACGCGCTTGTCCTCATCGGACAGATCGGCGATCTCGGCCTCCATGCGTGCGCAAAACGCCACCACCGGCGCGCCTGATTGCGCGGCTTTTTGGCGGACCTGCTGCAGCAGAGGGTTGTCGCCACCGAATCCATGCTCGTCAACGTTGGCCGCGTACAGCGTCGGTTTCGCCGTGATCAGACACAGCGGAGCGATTGTCGCCCGCTCTTCTTTGGACAGGCCGAGCGCACGTACCGGCGCGGCTTGGTCGAGCTGCGCCTGCACTTTGTCCAGCACCGCGACCAGCAGCTTTGCATCCTTGTCACCGGATTGCGCCAGCTTGCGGTTGCGCGTCAGCGTCTTGTCCACCGTGGCCAGGTCCGCCAGCGCCAGTTCGGTTTCGATGGTCTCCATATCGGACAGCGGTTCGACTTTGCCGGTCACGTGCACGATATTGTCGTCGGCGAAACAACGCACGACGTGGACGATGGCGTCGGTCTCGCGGATGTTGGCGAGGAACTGATTGCCGAGACCTTCGCCTTTCGACGCACCGGCGACCAGCCCCGCGATATCCACGAATTCGACGATCGCCGCAATGCGTTTCTGCGGCTTTGCGATGGCCGAAATTTGCGCCAGACGAGCATCAGGCACCTCGACAATCCCGACATTTGGCTCGATCGTGCAGAAAGGATAGTTTTCCGCCGCGATACCGGCCTTGGTCAACGCGTTGAACAAAGTCGACTTGCCGACATTCGGCAGTCCGACGATTCCACATTTGAGACTCATATCTGGTGATCGGTAAATGGTGAACGGTGAACGGTGAGACCCGGTTGCGGCCGGTCACTGTTCACTGTTCACAGTTCACACTTTTGTATGCAGTTTCAGCATTGCCGCTTCGCTTTTGCCGTCCACCAGCAACGGCCAGGTATCGAGGCTGCGCTCGATGGCGTCGTCGATCAACGGCAGCTCTTCCTTGCGCGGCGCATTGAGCACGAAATTCACCATCTGCTCGCGCTCGAGGGGCCTACCGATGCCGATGCGCAGGCGCCAGTAGTCCGGGCCCAGATGCGCCGTGATGTCCTTGAGGCCGTTGTGGCCCGCCGAACCGCCGCCCCTCTTGAGCTTGACCTCTCCTGGCGGCAAATCGAGTTCATCGTGCACCACCAGCATGTCCCCGGGGACAATCTTGTAGAACTGCGTCAGTGCCTGCACCGCGCGGCCGCTGACATTCATGAATGTGGTGGGCTTGAGCAGCCAGCATTCCCTGCCGCCGTCGACCAGCTTGCCGGCATAGCCATGGAATCGCGATTCCGGACGCAGCCGGGTGCCGGCCCGCGCGGCCAGCCTGTCCACCCACCAGTAACCGGCGTTGTGGCGCGTGGCCTCGTGTTCGCGGCCAGGGTTACCTAATCCTACGACGAGCTTCATGTCGATTGCAGGGCACTGAAAACAAAGCGGCCTGCCGGACAGGCAATGCTGACGGCAGGCCGTGGTTCGAAACGCGAAAAAATTACTTCTTGCCGCCTTCTTTCTTCTCGGGCTCCTTCTTGGTCTTCTCGGGCTCCTTCTTGGCATCCGCGCCGGCTGCGGCGCCAGCCGCAGGTGCGGCACCAGCGGTGGGGGCGGCGCCTTCGGCAACCGCGCCTTCTGCCGCTGCTTCAACCACGGGCTCCGCCTCGACCAGTGCACGCGGAATCTGCACAGTCGCCACCACCGCATTGTCGCCGCGGGTCAGCTGCACCGATTCCACGCCCTTGGGAATCAGCACGTCGGCCAGATGCACCGCTGCGCCGATTTCGAGGCTTTGCAGATCGACCTCGATGAATTCCGGCAGATCGTCAGGCAGGCAAGTGATGTCCATTTCATTCATCACGTGGCTGACGATACCACCGCCGGTCTTCACGCCGGGGGCAATATCGGCGTTGATGAAGTGCAGCGGCACTTTCATGTGGATCTTCTTGTTTGCCGATACGCGCTGGAAGTCCACGTGCAGGATCAATTGCTTCCAGGGATGCATCTGCACGTCGCGCAACAGCACGCGTTCTTTCTTGCCGTCGAC
>JANMYN010000502.1:0-5734 GCA_031382195.1 Betaproteobacteria bacterium | reverse complement strand
CTCGCCGTAGACGCGCTTGTAGTCATCAGGGCTTTTTGCCACGGCCGCCAGTGCGCGGCTTGCCATGAGAATGATGCGTCCGCCGGCCGCTTCCACCGCTTCGATCTGGTCCTGATAGGCGTGCATCACATCGGCGACCGTGGTGCCTTTATTCGCGACCAGTTGGTCGGTGCCGACGCCACAGGCAAGGTCGGCGCCGGGAATGGTCCTGGCATGTGCGATGCTGCGGCGGATGAGTTCTCGTGCACCGGGCCAATCCAGACCCATTCCGCGCTGGGCTGTGTCCATTGCTTCCGCGACCTTGAAGCCCAGCCGCCACAAATGCTCGCGAAAGCGCAGTGTCGCTTCCCAATCGATCACCGGCGGACCGTCCCACGGATCGCAGGGCCGCAACGGATCGACGACCACATGCGCCGCCGCGTAAGCGCTGCGGGTCCATCGCGCCGTTGCCACCCGGGCGAACGGCGAAGACGCGTGGGTAAGCGTGTAGGGCCGCAATGCGCCGTTTTCATCGGGCAGGGTCAGTTGCATGACAGTTCCTTAAGTAAGGCGGCCGAGGATATGATCCGCGGCTTTTTCCGCGACCATGATAGTGGGCGCATTCGTATTGCACGAGGGGATGAAAGGCATCACCGAGGCGTCGGCCACGCGCAGGCCCTCGATACCGATGACACGCAGATCCGCTGTCACCACGCTTGTGCTGTCGTTGGCTGGTCCGATGCGGCAGGTGCCGACCGGATGGTGGTCCGTCTTGGCGTGGGCGCAGGCGAAGTCAAACAGGTCGGCGTCGGTCTTCAGTGCATCGCCGGGCAGCCGCTCGGCCAGGACGAAGCGCTTCAGTGCCGGTTGGCGCATGATCTCGCGCGCCAGGCGCAGGCCTTCGATGGCGAGTTCACGGTCACGCGGCTCGGCCCAGTAGTCGGGATCGATCAGCGGCGCTACCGCCGGATCGGCGCTCGCCAGTCGCACCGTGCCGCGCGAGCGCGGCCGCAGATAGGCACTGTTGAGCGTCACGCCGGTGTGCTTCATCTTCGCCACCCCGGCTTCGATGCCGGAGCCCAGGCCCAGATGAAACTGGATGTCGGGCGAGCGCGCACCTTGCTCGGCGTACCAGAAGCCGCCGGTTTCGAACAGGCTGGATGCCACCGGCCCCTTCTTCCACAACAGATACTGCAGGCCCGCCCACGCCGCGCGGTGCGGCTGGTTGTACTTGTCGTAGGTATGGTTTCCGGTGCACTCGGCGATGACGAACAGGTCGAGATGATCCTGCAGATTGCTGCCCACGCCGGGCAGGTCGTGGACCACATTCACGCCGACCGAACGCAAATGCCCGGCCGGCCCGATGCCCGACTGCATCAGGAACTTGGGTGAGCCCATGGCGCCGGATGTCACGATCACATCGCGCGCTGCACGCGCGATTTGCGGCGACGCGGATCCGGCGACTGCAAATTCGACGCCGGTTGCACGGCCGTTCTTCACCAACACGCGCAACGCCTGCGTCCGCAGTCGCACGCTCAGATTGCGCCGATCACGGATCGGATTCAGGTAAGCCACCGAGGTCGACGAGCGGCGCGCATTCGATTGCGTGAGCTGGTAGTAGCCGAGCCCGTCCTGATGCGCGCCGTTGAAGTCCGGGTTGAACGGAATGCCCAGTTCCTGCCCGGCCTGGAGGAAGGCCTCGCAGATCGGCAGCGGACTGATCGGATTCGAGACCCCCAGCGGCCCGCCGTAACCGTGATACTCGTTGGCATAGCGCTGGTTGTTTTCGGCCTTCTTGAAATAAGGCAATACATCGCGGTAGGACCAGCCTTGTGCACCTGCGTCGTGCTCCCACGCGTCGTAGTCGGCCGGCACGCCGCGGGTATAGATCTGTGCGTTGATCGACGACCCGCCGCCGATAACCTTGGCTTGCGTGTAACGCAGAACGCGGTTCTTCAACTGTTTCTGCGGCACCGTGGACCAGCCCCAGGAGCCGAGCCCCTTGGTCATCTTCGCGAAGCCCGCCGGCAGGTGATAAAACGGATGACGGTCGGAACCACCGGCTTCCAGCAGCAATACTTTCACCGATGGATCGGCGCTCAGCCGATGCGCCAGCACGCAACCGGCCGAGCCTCCGCCGGTGATGATGTAGTCGTACACGCTTTCAGCCATGTCGCAAAAGATTAAAAAAAACGCGCGCACCGCAGAGGACGCGGAGGACGCGGAGGAAGTACAGAAACAGGAAAATTTCTGAGAGTAAAAACTTGGCATCGTCGGTTACTTTGGCACCAGCCCTGACTGTGCTCCCTATGTTCTTCATCCTTCTTGATTCTCCTCTGCGTCCTCCGCGTCCTCTGCGGTGAAAATGTTTTTGGATTGAATCACAACCTGGGAATAGCCAGGCCGCCGTCGAGATTGATGACTGAGCCGGTGGCGAACTGGAAATGTCCGTTTGCCAGCGCTGCCACGGCGGCGCCGACGTCTTCCGGTTCTCCCCAGCGCCCCATGGGCACCAGGCCGTCGGCGATGCGCCGGTCGTACTTGTCGGCAACGCCGGCCGTCATCGGCGTGCGGATCACGCCGGGACGCACTTCGAACACCGGAATGCCGTCCCGGGCCAGCCGTAGTGCGAACAGTTTCGTCAGCATCGCAAGGCCCGCTTTCGACATGCAGTATTCACCGCGTTCAGGGGAGGCCAGCTCCGCACTCACCGACGAAACCGTGATGATCGAGCGCGCATGGCTCGAAGCGGTTGCGGCCATGTGTCTTGCGACCGCCTGGGTAAAAAAGAAAGTGCCGCGCAGGTTGACATCCAGCACCTGGTCGAACGCTTCCGGCTTGACCTCGAGCAGATCGCCACGGGCAGAGGAGGGCACACCGGCGTTGTTGACCAGGCAGTCTATCGGACCGCATTTCGAGACCACCTCCGCGACCACGCGCGCATGATCAGCCGTGTCGGCCAGGTCGCTGCGTACGAAACGCGCCTTTGCGCCGGCCTCATGCAAGGCGGCGAGCGTTGCCCGCGTATCGTCATCTTCCGCGATGTCGGTGATCGCGACATCGAAGTCCGTGCGGGCCAGAGCCAGCGCGATGGCGGCACCGATGCCGCGGCGCGCGCCGGTGATGAGGGCAACCGGACGGGAACGGGCCATGTCAGAACTCATGCAGGCGTGACTTCAGGTGGCTGCCCACGCGCAACGCCTGGGCCGCGACCGTCAGGGCCGGGTTGAGCGCGGCGGAGGAAGGAAAGAAGCTTGCGTCCACCACATAAAGATTGTCGTGATCCCAGGCGCGGCAATACGGATCCAGCGCGCAATCCGCCGGGTCGGTGCCGAAGCGCGCAGTGCCGCACTGGTGCGAGGGCGTGTCGGTACCGAACGGCTTCGACAGCACGATCGGGAAGCCGATGTCCTTCAGCAACTTCTTCGCCACTTCGACGAAACGGCGGTGCGCGCGCAGGTTGCTGCGCTTCCAGCGCAACTCGATCGCGCCATCCGCGCGCACCCTGACCTCGCTGTCGCGCTGCGCGAGGTCTTCCGACATCACGTACCAGTCCACGCTGTGGCGCGCGAGCCAGGAGCGCATCCATTTCGGCATGCCCGGCAGTGCGCCACGCAGCATCGGCTCCCGGATCTTGCCGAGCAGTTGCAGGTTGCCCAGCGGCAGATCGCTCCCGCCGCCCGCGAAGTAGAAATCGTTGACCGACAGCGTCTTTGGAAAACGTGTGTCGTTCGCATGCAACGGCGTCAACGCCATGATGCCGGTGCAGTTGTGGTTCATGTAATAGCGGCCGACGACACCCGACGAGTTGGCCAGCCCGTTCGGATTGCGCGGATCGGCCGAACGCAGCAGCAACGCCGCACTATTGATTGCGCCCGCGGACAGCACGAACAGGCGCGCACTGACCTTGAACAGTTGGCCGCCGCGCCGGTACTCCGCCGCAACAATGCGTTTACCGCTGCGGTCGGCGCTGAGCCGCGTGACTTCGCTGCCGGTCCGTAACTCGACGTTGGCATGCTTCAGCGCCGGGTCGATCAGCCTGGTTTCTGCGTCACCCTTGGCGCCAACCCGGCACGGGAAAGCATCGCAGGTGCCGCAGCGAATGCACGTGCCACCGGGATGGAGGTCGACCGCCGAGGGCATGTGAAAGGGGTGCAGCCCGAGCGCGCGCATGCGTTCGAATGCTCTGCCGATGATCGGCTCGTGTGGAATCGGCGGAAGCGGGTAGGGTGTCGAGCGCGGCGGCTCGGTTGGATCGTCGCCTGCCTTGCCGTGCACCCCGAACAGTCTTTCCGCTTCACCGTACCAGGGTTCGAGATCGGAGTAGCGCACAGGCCAAGGCACGGTTTTGCCATCGGCGTGCTCGATGCCTTCGAAATCTCGTTCACGGAAGCGGAACATCGCCGTGCCGTAAACCTTGGTATGGCCACCGACGAAATAGAACTGTCCCGGACGGAATGGTTTGCCGTCGCCGTCGTACCAGGTCTCGCGCGTGCGGTAGCGCTGTTCGACGAACACGGCCTCCGGACTCCAGTTCTCGACTTCCCTGGGCAGGCGTTCTCCGCGCTCCAGGATCAGGATGCGCGCGCCGGTGCCGGCAAGCGTAAGAGCGATCGAGCCGCCGCCGACGCCGGAGCCGATGATGACTACGTCGTAGGATTCACTTACCTCAGCGGTCACTCGATCAGGCTCTCGGTCTGGACGTCAAAACACACCAGCTTGGCGAGGTCGACGACGAAGCGCGCATCCTGTCCCGACTTCAGCGAAACGTCGGGTTCGAGTCGCACCGTGAATTCGTTGCCACCGAGATCAAGCACCACCAGCGTGTCCGCCCCGGTGGGTTCGATTACTTCGACGCGTGCATCGAAGACGCGCTGTGTCTCGCTCGTAACGGCGTCTTCGCGCGCGAGACTGACCGCCTCGGCGCGGATGCCGGCGATCACCTCGGCTCCGACATACGCGTTCATCGCGGGCGGCATGTCGGGCAAATCGATGCGCACGCTCGGGCGTGTCCCGGTCTGGATTTCCAGCGCCAATGCGCTGCCGTTCTTCGCCAGTCGCGCCTTGATCAGATTCATGCGCGGCGAACCCATGAATCCGGCGACAAAGGTATTGGCAGGGCGGTTGTAGACCTCGTGAGGGGTGCCAAGCTGCTGCAGCGCGCCGCCTCTAATGACGGCAATTCGCGTGGCCAGCGTCATGGCTTCGATCTGGTCGTGCGTGACATAGACGATGGTCGCGCCCAGGCGCTGGTGCAGTTTCTTAATTTCTGTGCGCATATCAAGACGCAACTGGGCGTCGAGGTTGGACAGGGGTTCGTCGAACAGATACAGCCTCGGTTCCCGCGCCAGGGCCCGGCCGATAGCGACGCGCTGGCGCTGGCCGCCGGAAAGCTGGCGCGGCTTGCGCTGAAGCAGATGCTCGATCTGCAGCAACTTGGCGACGCTGTTAACGCGCTCCGCGCGTTTGCTTTTTTCGACCTTGCGCATCGCCAGCGGGAATTCGATGTTCTTGGCCACCGTCATGTTCGGGTAGAGCGCGTAGGACTGGAACACCATCGAGATGTTGCGGTCCGCCGGCGGCAACTGCGTGATGTCATGGCCGTCCAGTTGCAACTTGCCCTCGGAGGGTTCCTCGAGGCCGGCGATGATGTTCATCAGCGTGCTCTTGCCGCAGCCCGACGGGCCGACCAGCACCAGGAATTCGCCATCGGCCATGCTGATGGAAATGTCATGGAGGATCTTGGTCGGGCCGA
>JANMYN010000489.1:0-5964 GCA_031382195.1 Betaproteobacteria bacterium | reverse complement strand
GGTCCCTCGACGACGGCTATGGATCCTACAGCGGGCAGGATGGGGACGACGATTCTGTAGCGCCGCAAGCATCCGCGGAACCGGCGAAGTTGCGCGATCATCTGCTCGATCAGATCAATCTCATGCAGATGCCCGACCGGGACAAGCGCATCATCGCTTTCCTGATCGACAATCTGGACGACGACGGTTACATGACCCAGGATCTCGTCGAACTGGCGGCCCTGCTACCGGCCGAACTCGAGATCGATGCCGAGGAACTGACCATCGGCCTGAAGTACCTTCAAAGTCTGGATCCGCCGGGTGTCGGGGCGCGCAATCTCAGGGAATGTCTCGCCCTGCAACTGGAAGCATTGCCCGAAGACACGCCATACCGGCAAGAAGCCTCGCTCGTTGTCACACAACATCTGGACGTTTTCGCCGCGCGAGACTATTTCCGCCTCAAGAAGCTGTTGCGCTGTGACGACGATATGCTGCGCACCATACAGGCAGTGATCATCGGTCTTAATCCGCGGCCCGCAGGAAATTTTTCCGGCAGCGAAACGCGCTACATCATTCCGGACGTCGTAGTGCGCAAGACTAAAGGGCTGTGGGTGGCGGCGCTTAATCCGGAGGCGATGCCGAAATTGCGCATTAACCGCATGTACGCCGATATCCTGCACCGCAATCGCGACGCCAGTTTTCAGCAACTTGCCGGCCAATTGCAGGAAGCAAAGTGGCTGATCAAGAACGTGCAACAGCGCTTCGACACCATCCTGCGGGTGTCCCAGGCCATCGTCGATCGCCAGCGCCATTTCTTCGAGCATGGCGAAGTCGCCATGCGGCCGCTGGTGTTGCGCGAGATCGCGGACACACTCAGCCTGCACGAATCCACCGTGTCGCGTGTCACGACGCAAAAGTTCATGCTGACGCCGCGCGGCATTTTCGAACTAAAATATTTCTTCGGCAGTCACGTATCCACTGAAACCGGCGGTGCGTGTTCTGCGACGGCTATCCGCGCGCTGATCAGGCAGATGGTCGCCGAAGAGGATTCACGCAAACCATTGAGCGACAGCCAGATATCCGAGGTGCTCGGCAAGCAGGGCATCATGGTGGCGCGTCGCACCATAGCAAAATACCGGGAATCTCTGCAGATTCTTCCGGTCAATCTTCGTAAGTCGATCTGATCAATCACCGAATGGAGGGAAAGCCTATGAATCTGCAGTTATCCGGTCACCACCTGGACATTACTCCCGCCATCCGTTCTTACGTCATAGATAAGCTCAATCGTATTTCGCGGCACTTCGACCACGTCATCGACGTAAACGTCATCATGTCCGTCAACAAGCTTGATCATAAAGTCGAGGCCACCGTGCACGTCCGCGGCAAAGATTTTCACGCCGAATGCATTGACGCGATCATGTACGCCGCCATCGATGGGCTGGCCGACAAGCTGGATCGCCAGATTCTCAAGCACAAGGAGAAAAGCGTCGATCATCACCAGGAAGAATCCTTCCGCAACCTCCCCTCGTCGTAGTCGCTTCCCGAACCCGCCATGAGTGTGATATCGAGACTGCTGCCGGTCGCCAATGTCTCGCTCGACCTCGACGTCACCAGCAAGAAGCGGGTGTTCGAGCACGTCGGCCTGCTATTCGAGAACGCGCTGGGCATCGGCCGCAGCCAGGTATTTGACGCGCTGTTCGCGCGCGAACGCCTGGGTTCGACCGGGCTGGGTCATGGGATCGCCATTCCGCACGGGCGCATCAAGGGCCTTCGCGATGCCGCTGGTGCGTTCGTGCGCACCAGCGGTCCGATCCCGTTCGAAGCGCCCGATGGCAACCCAGTGAGCCTGATTTTCGTACTGCTGGTGCCGGAAAAGGCGACCGACTTGCATCTGCAGATTCTTTCGGAGCTAGCCCAGATGTTCAGTGATAAGGACATGCGCGCTCAGCTTGCCGCATTGCCGGATGCGGCGGCAATCCAGCAAGTTATCAGCACGTGGGAACCTCATGCCCCAGGTCAGCGTCGCGCAGCTATATAAGGACAATGCCGACGCGCTCAAGCTCGCGTGGATATCCGGGCCGCGCGAGCCTTCGCCGTACCTCGACAGCAGCGAAATCAATCAGGCTTCCCAGGGACTGATCGGTCACCTGAATCTGGTCCATCCCAACTGGATCCAGATTTTCAGCCGCACCGAAGCCGCCTATTTCGCGGCGCTTGACGAACGCGATCAGCGCGAGGCGCTCGCGCGGCTCGCCGGCAGCGGCCTGGTGTGCATTATTCTCAGCGAGCAGGAAAAGCCCCCGGCCACGCTCGCCGAATTTGCCACTTCGCGCAACGTCCCGCTCCTTTCCTCTCCCCTGCACAGCCTGCAGATCATCTGGGTAATGCGCACCTATCTCGGGCGCGCCCTTGCGGAGTTCGTCACCCGCCACGGCGTATTCCTCGACGTGCTGGGAATGGGCATGCTGATCACCGGCGAGAGCGGGGTGGGCAAGAGCGAACTGGCCCTGGAGTTGATATCGCGAGGCAGCGGATTGGTCGCTGACGACGTCGTCGAGCTTTATCACATCGCGCCCGAGACGCTCGAAGGCCGCAGCCCCGAATTGTTGAAGGATTTTCTCGAAGTCCGCGGACTGGGCATGCTCAACATTCGCACCATCTTCGGCGAGACAGCAGTGCGTACCAAGAAGAACCTGAAGCTGATTGTGCAGATGGAAAAGCCGGTGGGTGGAGTCATTCCCGGCCTGGATCGCCTGCCGCTCAATGCCAGTTCCGAAGATATCATGGGCATGAGCGTTCGCAAGGTTGTATTACCGGTTGCAGCCGGCCGCAACCTCGCAGTCCTGGCGGAAGCGGCGGTGCGCAACTACGTCCTGCAGTTGCGCGGCATCGACAGTACCCAGGAATTCATCCAGCGTCAGGAAAAGCAGCTGAGCAGGCGCGGCTGAGCTCGTCACGTTAAGACGCATGCAGCTTATTGTCATCAGCGGCCTATCCGGATCGGGTAAGAGCATTGCGCTCAATGTGCTCGAGGACAGCGCCTATTATTGCGTCGACAATCTGCCGGCCAAGCTGCTTAACGGCCTGGTGCAGTTCCTTGCGCAGGAAGGTTACGAACGCGTCGCCGTCAGCATCGACGTGCGCAGTGGCGCGACGCTGTCCGAATTGCCAGGGTATCTGGCGCAGCTCAGGGAGCGCGGCATCGACGTGCACCTGATTTTCCTCGATTCCAAAACCGAAACCCTAGTCAAACGCTTTTCCGAGACCCGGCGCCGGCATCCGCTTGCAGACCGGGATCGCACCCTGCCGGAATGCATCGCGCAGGAACGCGAATTGCTGGGCGACATCGGCGGGCTCGGCCATCGCATCGACACCAGCGACCTGCATCCCAGCGTGTTGCGAGACTGGATAAAGGATATCCTGCTCACGGGTGAGCCCGGCCTGCGCCTGCTGTTCCAGTCTTTCGGTTTTAAGCACGGCATTCCGCTCGATGCCGACATGGTGTTCGACGTGCGCTGCCTGCCCAACCCGCACTACGATACCGAACTGCGTCCGCTTACTGGCAAAGATGCGCCCGTGATAGCTTTCCTTGAAGCCAACGCCAACGTCAGCGAGATGCTGGCCGATATTCGCGATTACGTCGAAAAGTGGTTGCCCTGTTTCGTGCGCGACAATCGCGCCTATCTGACTGTGGCGATCGGATGTACCGGCGGCCGACACCGCTCTGTATATTTCGTCGAAACGCTGGCCGGCTACTTTCGCGGCAATCGCAATGTGCTCGTGCGTCACCGCGAACTAACGGCGTGAATCGGTCGTGATCACTTTGCGTCCGGCTGCGTGCGCACGAACATGAACAGACTACAGACAATCACGCTGGCCTTTACCGGCGCGTCTGGCATGCCTTACGGGGTGCGGCTCCTGGAATATTTGCTCAAGGCTGAAGTCAGGGTCTATCTGCTGTATTCTCAGGCGGCCCAAATTGTGGCGCGCCAGGAAATGGATCTCTCATTGCCGGCTCGCGCCCGGGATGCCGCGGATTTTTTCAGCACGCGGTTCGGCGCCGCACCCGGGCAATTACAGGCATTCGGCCGCGAGGAATGGTTCGCACCGGTCGCCTCCGGTTCCAATCCTGCCGATGCAATGGTGGTTTGTCCCTGCACCATGGGAACGCTGGCGTCGATAGCGGCGGGACTTGCGGACAATCTGATCGAACGCGCGGCCGACGTGGCATTGAAAGAAAGGCGCAAGCTCGTGCTGGTCACGCGCGAAACGCCTTTGTCCGCAATCCACCTCGAGAACATGCTCAAGCTTACGCGCGCGGGCGCAATCATCCTGCCCGCCGATCCCGGCTTCTACCATCATCCGCAAACTGTGCAAGACCTTGTCGATTTCGTGGTGGCGCGCGTCCTCGATCATGTCGGCGTCGAACACGATCTGATGCCGCGCTGGGGCGACGCACCCGCTAACCCTTAGAAGCGGAATAACTTGCGCCTGACTCTGCCGATCTTTCCGCTCGATACCGTCCTGTATCCGGGCGGCCTGTTGGCGTTAAAGATATTCGAGCAACGCTATCTGGACATGACCAAGGCCTGCGTGCGCGATGCTACGCCGTTCGGGGTGTGCCGCATACGTGAGGGGCAGGAAGTAGGACTGCCCGCCGTGCCCGACCAAGTAGGCTGCACCGCGCTGATTGCGCAATGGGAGATGCCCCACCTCGGCATGTTCCATCTGCGCACGCGCGGTCAGTCCCCTTTCCGCATCGTTGGGCAGACGACGCAATCCGACGGACTGATCCGCGCCGAAATCGAGTTGCTCGAAGAAGCCTGTGGCGCTGCCGAATCGGATTCGCTGACGTTCTGCCGCCGCGTCCTCGAGCAAGTCGTCGAGCGGCTCGGGCCGGAGTATTTTCTTGCGCCGCCCGAATTTGACGATCCGCGCTGGATCAGCTATCGACTCGCGGAAGTCCTGCCGCTGGCGTTGGAAGACAAGCAGGCATTGCTGGAAGTGCGCAATGATGGCGAGCGGCTCAAGCGCCTGCACGACTATCTTATGCGAGGGGGCTGATCGTCCGGTTGCGCGTCCAATCTGCGCAGAATTTCCCGAACCGGCGCCGGTACCGCTGCACTGATCGCGTCTGCCGGCGTGAGCCACACATACCCCGGAGAATGGGCGCGATGCTCCAGACGCGTAACGCGCAACAGCGCCGGCGTGATGGTGAGTGCGAAATGCGTGAAGCCGTGACGCACGTTGGCAAGCGTGCCCTCCGACACCACTTCGGCGCCGAATCGCGCGCGCAATGCGGACGCGGCATCGCCCAGATCCGCGATTTCCGGAAAACTCCACAGCCCGCCCCAGATACCCGGCGCCGGCCGCTTTTCCAGCAGCACCTCGCGCTCGCGCTGCAGAATCAACATCACCGTGGCCTTTTCCGGCAGGCGCTTTTTCGGCCGCGGTGACGGCAATGCGCTGATGAGGTTATCGCGCCTCGCCACGCAGACGTCATGCAGCGGACACACCTCGCAGCGCGGGCGGCTGCGGGTACACACGCTAGCCCCGAGGTCCATCAAGCCCTGGGTGTAAGCATCCACAAGCTGCGACGGCAGCAGGCTCTCGGCGCGCGCCCACATCGCCGTCTCAATTTTTTTATCGCCAGGGAATCCGGCAATGCCGAACGCGCGCGCAAATACCCGTTTCACGTTGCCATCAAGTATGGGATGCCACGCGCCAAAGGCGAATACCGCGATCGCGCCCGCGGTCGACCGTCCGATGCCCGGTAACGCCACGATCTCGCCGAACATGCCCGGAAACACGCCTGCATGTCGTTCGACTATGGTCCGCGCCGCGCTGTGCAAATTTCGCGCGCGGGCATAGTAGCCGAGCCCGCTCCACATAACGAGTACGTCGTCTTCGGGGGCGGCGGCGAGGCTGGCAAGATCCGGGAAGCGCGTCAGAAAGCGCCCGTAATAAGGAATGACGGCCGAGACC
>JANMYN010000439.1:0-2917 GCA_031382195.1 Betaproteobacteria bacterium | reverse complement strand
ACGGTCATCGCGGTTGCGGCCTGTTCGGTTGTTCCCTATTCGACCAGGCCGCTCGATACGGACGCGGGCGCTGCAGAATTCCTCGCGCGCTCCGGCGATGCCGATGGCCTGAAACGGTTTGCAGCGGCGAATGGTTATGCGCCGGCGGCCTGGCCGCCGGCCCAGTGGAGCCTCAAGGAACTCACCCTGGTCGCACTGTATTTTCATCCCGACATCAAAGCTGCGCTGGTGAGTGCCGAGATTGTGCGTGCAGAGTCGGACGCCGCCGCGCAGTCGCAATTCTGGTCGGGAAAGCTCAAACCCGAGTATCACAGCCGCACGCTGGCCGATAACAAGGGTCCCTGGACGCTCGGGCTGGAACTGGAAATCCCGTTGGTTGCGCAAGGCAAGCGCGCCGCGCGGGCCGAGCGCAGCGCCTACCTGGCGGATGCCGCCGATCTCGATATTGCCAATACGGCATGGTTGGTGCGCGGCCGGGTGCGCGACCGTTATATTGATCTGCAAACGAGTCGCGACGCGCTGGCCTCGTTCGACGCCCAGCTTGATGCGCGCAAGGACATGCTCGGTCTGGTCAATCGCCGCGTGGAAGCGGGGATGTTGTCCGCGCGCGATCTCGGCATCGAGCGGGTCGCCCAGTCCCAACTTGAACTCTCACGCAGTCAGGAATCGGCGAAGGTTCAGCGCGCACAGGGCGAGCTGGCGGCGGCGCTCGGCCTGTCTCTGGAAGTATTCGAGCGCATGAATCTGCGGTTCGACGCGGACGAGCCACCACGAACCGAGATGGATATCGGCGCGTTACGTCGCATCGCATTGCGCAACCGTCTCGATGTGCATCGCAAGCTGCTCGAATTCGGCGCAGCTGATGCCGCGGTCAAGGCGGCCGTAGCGGCGCAGAACCCGGACATAACACTGGGGCCGGGTTATACCTGGGATCAGGGCGACAACGTCTGGTCGCTGGCAATCGGGATAGCGCTGCCGCCGGTGGCGCGCGCGCGGGTTTCGATCCGCGAAGCCCTAGCGCATCGCGAATTGGCGGCAGTGCAATTCGCGGCTACCCAGGCCGAGGCCATCTCGGCGGCCGAGCGCGCGGGCGCGCAGTACCGCCTGGCGCGCAATCGCATCGCGGACGCCGAGCGTCAGCTCCGGGTACAGCGGGAGCAGGAGTCCCGTATCAACCGGCAGTTCGATGCGGGTGCTGCGGACCGGATGCAGCGCGTTGCCGCGCGCATCGATACGCTGGCATCAGAAACCGCGTTTCAGTCTGCGCTGGTCGATGTGCGCCGGGCGCTGGCGCACCTGGAGGACGCTTTGCAGCGTCCGCTGCTTGGCGATTTTGAAGTGCTGCCGGCGGTCGAGGTTTCGCGCGCCACCGACATGACCAAGCAGATAAGCAAACCATGATCCTGGCGGCAGAGCCATGAATTTACGTCCGGCGCACGCGATCATTGCCGTGATGGCCGTGATCATTACCTTGTTGTCGTGGGCGCTGGTTTATTACTCGCGCGACGAGTTAGGCACACGGGCCGACAGGCACGATGAGCAGATCAAGGCGGTATCAGCTGCCCGGGTCGATGACGGGCGTGCGGTCGTGCACATCTCTGTGGATGGCCAGAAAGCCGCGGGCATAGCCGTGCAAACCTTGAAATTCGCCAAGCGGGAAGCCGCTTACGAGGTGTACGGCATCGTGGCGAACCCGCAGTCGCTGGCCGAATTGCGTGGTCGTTACCTTGCAGCGATTGCCGAGTCGAAGGCTGCACGGGCGACGCTCGCTGCAGCCCAATCCGAGTACCGGCGCATGGAGATGCTGTTCCGCGACGACCGCAATGTGTCGGAGCAAGCAGCGAAGTCAGCTGAAGCACGTTATCGCGCAGAAATGGCGCGGCAGACGGCCGCCGACCAGGCCGCGGCAAGCCTCCGTGATGCAATTCGCGCTACCTGGGGTGAAACCGTGACCGGCTGGGCCGCCAATCCCGATTCGCAGACGATCCGGTCGCTATTGCGACAATCGGCGTTTCTGGTGCAGCTGGTATTTCCCTACGAGCTGCCACGCGCATCCGTGCATGCAAAGGTTGCAATCGCACCGGCGATGGCACGCGAGAATCTGCATCAGGCCAGCTTTGTCGCGAGCTCGCCGCAGATCGATCCGGCATTCCCCGGTGAAACGTATTTCTATCTGGTCAATGGCGGCGGATTCCGCGCCGGCATGCGTGTCGCGGCGCGCGTCAGAATGGGCGGGGCGGCCGTGAGCGGCGTGATCGTGCCGTCGGCTGCGGTGGTCTGGCACGCCGGTAAGGCCTGGGCGTATGTGAAGGACGATGAACAGAGCTTCGCTCGCTACGAAGTTTCTACCACGGACGAAATGGAGGGCGGCTGGTTCAACACAGTAGGGTTCGACGATGACGACGAAGTGGTCGTCAGCGGCGCGCAGTTGCTGCTCTCCGAGGAATTGAAGTATCAAATCAGAAACGAGAATGAAGATTGACCTCACCCCCCCGCCCTCCCCAGCAAGCTGGAGAGGGCGCTTGATGCGTCTGCAGTTAAGTTCTTCCTGGACCTTTCACCCTCTCCGCCCGCTCGCGGGGGGAGAGGGACGGGGTGAGGTGGGGCCTTGATCTCCTACATCGTCCGCCAGTCCATCCGCTATCCCGGGGTCATCGTCACGCTGGCCTTGACGATTGTCGTTTACGGATTGTTTACGCTGTCGCGGGCGCACCTGGATGTATTTCCGGAATTCTCGCCCAGCCAGGTCGTGATCCAGACTGAAGCACCGGGACTGTCCGCGGAGCTGGTCGAAACCCAAGTATCCCAGCCGATCGAGAACGCGCTGTCCGGCGTGTCCGGACTTGAGAGCCTGCGTTCGCAGTCGATTCCCGGCTTGTCCGTCGTGCACGTGTTCTTCCAGGATGGATCGGACAGC
>JANMYN010000413.1:0-2373 GCA_031382195.1 Betaproteobacteria bacterium | reverse complement strand
TGCCGCGCGCGGGGGGCGGGGATTGATTTACGCGTTGCCCTGGCGGGTGGAGGGCGTCGACTTTCTAAAGACGACGTGTGTCTTGAAGAGCGGTGTGGGCTTCAAGTTGCGGGAAAACGACTCCGAGTCGCTCAAAGGCGTCGAACTTCTGACGGGTGATACCAACATCCTCAATGTCGCCCTGGCGGTCCAATACGTCATCCGCAACCCAGCCGATTATCTGTTCCAGGTCGACGGACCGCAGGCGTTGGTCGGCATGCTTGCCGAAACCGTCCTGACGGAAACGGTGGTGGGAATGCCGATCGACGAGGTATTGACCACGGGCCGGCTCGCCATCCAGGCCCGGGTCAAACTGAAGACCCAGGAAACCCTGGATCGTTACCAGAGCGGTGTTCAGATCTCATCGGTGAATATCATGAACATCACGCTCGATCCATCGGTTGCGCAGGCGTTTCAGGACGTCGCCGATGCCATGGCAGACCGCGAGAAAACGCAAAATGACGCACGCGCTTATGCGAATGACCAGATTCCCAGAGCGCGGGGCGAAGCCAGCCGGACGGCGGGTGACGCGCAGAACTACAAGCAGCAGCGCATCGCCGAAGCCGTGGGCGATGCCACACGGTTCCAGGCGTTGCTGCAGGAGTATCAGAAGGCGCCGGATGTGGCGCGATCACGGATCTATCTGGATGCCATGGAGAAAATTCTTCCGAAGGTGAAGCTTTACGTTATCGATTCCCAGGGCGGTCGGGTCCCGATCAATCTCCGTATTGCTGCTCCCGGAAGCGGCGAAAAATAGCTTTAAAACCCAGTATGGATGACGGCTTTGTCGATACCGGCTTGCGCGCGGAGCGGCGGGCGCATTTCTTCTCGCCCGCCTGCGTAGCGCGCTACTTCTTCAATTCAATGACGATTGCTTCGCTGTCGCCAAAATGCTCATGTGAATGGGTGACGGCAGGCCGGTACGATACATCTCCTGCCTTGAGTTGGGACTCAACGACCTTGCCATCCGCGTTGGTGAACTTGATTTTTCCTTTACTCTTGACCACATAAACGATGATGTCCGGATGCGAATGCATCGGGACCTTGTCGCCCTTCTTGAACGTGGCGCGGATGACCCGCACCTTTTCGTTATCGACCAGCACCTTGGTCTGTTTCGGCGCCGCCTCCACGAAGTCGATGGCAAGCGCCTGGGTGGCGAAAAAACTGGCCGCAAGAACAAGCATCAGTGAATAACGTGCCGCAAGTCCTGAAACATTCATGACAATTCCTCCTCGATGTGGCGCCCGGAATCCGGGTATCTGTGGTGGGTTAATTGCGCAGAGGTACAAGATGTACCTGGAAGGCGGGCACTGCGGCCCGACGGGACACTCGCGAACCGCTGCTGTATGGTCTTGTCCCCTCAGAACCGGGGTGCGAGGCGAGTACCCGCACAGCATACTCCCAGGAATGCGGGCTTGTCAGCGTTGAGGCGCCCAGCGGCCTTCCTCGACCAGCGCGTCGACCTGTTTGCGCACGAAACCGACCAGCGCCCTGGCGGCTTTGGTCACCGGTCGCTGCGTCGATGTCGCGACCACCAGCAATGGCGATAAAATATTCGAGTTGTCGCAGTTCCATGGCGCGTCTGGTTCGGTCGATGCATGCTGCGCGGCAGTCGGGACCGCGGCGAAAGCCGGAAGGGCTCGCGAGTCGTTGCACAGTCGTTAAAGCGAATTCATTTTACTCCAGCGACAGCTTCAATCCGCCTGGCCGGTAAAGCAACAATGTTTCTGCACCTGGATCTGCTGGCGGTACTTCTCCTCGGCGTCGCGGCCGGCACGCTCGGCGGTGTCATCGGCTTCGGCTCGTCGATCATGCTGATGCCGGTGCTCGTGATCCTGTTCGGCCCGCGCGAAGCAGTGCCGATCATGGCGGTGGCGGCGCTGCTCGCGAACGCGTCGCGCGCGCTGGTGTGGTGGAGGGAAGTGGACTGGCGCGCGTTCGCCGCCTATTCCGCGACCGGTGTTCCGGCGGCAGCGTTGGGAGCGTCCACGTTGCTCATCATTCCGCAGCGCGGGATCGAGATCACGATGGGCTTGTTCTTCCTGGCGGTGATTCCGGCGCGGCGCTGGCTGGCCAGGCACAATCTGCGCATCAATCTCTGGCAACTTGCGCTGGCCGGTGCGCTTGTCGGCTACATCACCGGCATCGTGGTATCGACCGGTCCGATCAACGCGCCGTTCTTCCTGGCGCTGGGCCTGGTCAAAGGCGCCTATCTTACGACCGAGGCGCTGGGGTCGCTGGCGGTCTATGCGACCAAGGCGATCGTGTTTCGCGGCTTCGGTGCGCTGCCGGCGGATATCCTCTACAAAGGCCTGATCATCGGCAGTTCGCTGA
>JANMYN010000403.1:0-4696 GCA_031382195.1 Betaproteobacteria bacterium | reverse complement strand
AGTCCGAAAAAAGTAGGGGAGTGGGAAATACCGGGGTCAGGCTGAGATAGCCCGAATTTCCCTCATCTTCAGGCCAACCCGATCCGGTTCGCCCGCTCATCGTTCATCGTTGCGCTGTCGAGAGCTTCCAGCGTTTCCGACAGCGGTATCTCCCCGAAGCGCGAATGATAGTGGGCGCAGAGCTCAACGGGAACCCTGGCGCATTCCTCCGCGTCTTCTTCCTCTGTTCGGGCAGGTATTTTGTCGGATAGCCGCAGGAATTTATCGAATCGTCCGATGGCTGCAGTCTTTCTTTTTCCTCCCAGACCGCCTTGGACCATTCAGCGCCAGATGGCTGTGAGCACTGGGTCCATGCTGGAGTCCTTTGCGTCGCGTAGATGGAACTTGTTGTGGATGATAGGATAGTGCATAGCCTGAATGGATGTAACCTTATGTCCAAAGCGGAAAAACTCTACGCAACCGTAATGAATGACGCGGTGGAGCACGTTTTTATCTACGCTTTACGGCAGGCGATGGATACACGTGTGCTAGGCGTGGAGTTTGATGTCGGTCGCGAACCGGGCCCACATACGCAGCACACCCTTACGATAAGCCTTCGCAATTGTCCGATATCGGCGACGGCCCAGAATATTCCACACGAATGGCTTTCCGCTGGAACAGGATTTATCGATACCCGGTTCTCGAAGTCCGTTGCGACCTTATTGCAGGAATTGAATACAGCAGCGGGACGGGCAGGCCTTGTCATTTAACAAGGGGAATAGATGGGGCCTGCAGTGTGCATAAACTACGCTTGCTCCGCACTAAGCCACCGCTGAGCTGCGGTCCGCGCCGGAATTGCCTGGATTGCGTGGAATGGTTCTTTAAATCAGCGTTTCAACTTGATGCTACGCCGGCAAGCAGGCGCGGGCGGCTTGGCAGTTGGACGATTTTCCGGTCTGCCGCGACCAGTTGCGGCTGCGGTCCTTCCACCCATTCGGCGACCGGCCGGAATTGCTCGCGCTCGCATTCCGATGTCACCTCGTCCAGTTCGAAGAGCCCCAATCCGGATTCAACGGCCTTGAGATAGACGTCGGAATCGCGAAGGCGGGCGAGCAGCGGCAAACTGAGGGACTTGAGAAAACGCTCGAGCGGTTCGTAGGTCGGCATGGAATTGCGGACCTTGTTGGCGATCACTCCCAGACGGATATTGCGCATGCGGATGCGGCCTGCAAGCAGCAGATCCCGAATGAAGTTTGCCGTGGCATGAATGTCAATTGCGGAAGGTGCGACCGGGACCAGGATGCAATCCGCCCGGGCAAGCATTTCCTGAAGCAGAAGTCCGGAAGCGCCCGCCGGCGCGTCGATAATGAGTTGTCGCGTGTCGGGCGGCACGTGCATCTCGATCCCGCGCAACCGGTTGCCTTTCGGGGGCGCGGCATTGGCGGCATAAATCCGGTTCCGCAACGAATCGCGCAGACGCAGCCAGTTAAGGCTCGATCCCTGGGGGTCGTAATCCATCACCGTCACGGGTACCGACCTGGCCGCAAAATAGCTGGCGAGACTGGTCGTGACGGTTGTCTTACCCGACCCGCCTTTCGGATTGATTACCAGGGTAGTGTTCATTCGCATGACGGTCGCTCGAAATAGGGCTTGAAGTGCCGAGCCGCGGCACCGGGAAAATACGCTTGCCTCTATATGGGAACTCGCACGTAGCCAATCGCACGTAATCATCTCGCACGTATCATGCCATTCGCCCTAGCTGCATCCCTAAACAGCTACTTAGCCCGTTATTAGCCGTTGGGGCTGTCACTTCCTGGCGACGGTCGGGCCGACGCACGTCACCTGGATTGTTTTACGGTTGGAAAGTGCGCTGGGTTAAGCGAGCGATCCCGTTGGCGCGGCTAACCGTGAGCGGATGCCAGCACTACTGCATGATTGCCCCGGGACCCCAGTAGAGCGCGGGCCTGCCGGGCGTCGATTCGATGGGTCAGATTTTCATGGAACTAGCTTAAGGCGCCGGATTCCTGCAGAGACGCGGCAAAACTTGCCCCGATCCCGGCCTTCCCCCGCTTGCAGGAGAAGGAGCATAGGGGTTCCGACCGGGCTGATGGGTAACAGGTAAAGCTGTCGGGCGCGGCTTAGTCTGCGTTCCCACATCGGTTTTGCCTTTCTCCGCTGCGCGCGTAATCCGAGGAAGCGGCCGTCCCACATTCAAGCCACTGGGGCGGTATGCTGTCAGGCAAGGTCCACCAGCATGGACTGCCATCAAACAAAAGATCGAGCGGAAGGACGCGTATGCAAATCCGTATGGCTCTGGCGTTTTGCGCATCGCTGCTGATTCCCGCAAGCGCGGGCGCCGTGGAACCCATCAAGATCGGCGTCGTCAGCACGCTGACCGGGCCGTACGCCGAATGGGGGACCTTCCAGGTAAACGGCTTGCAGCTCGCCCTGGAAGACATCAAAAAGGCGGGCGGCATTCTAGGGCGCCCCGTCGAGTTGCACGTCGAAGACAACGCCAGCACGAATCCCGGTACCGTTCTCGCGTTCACCAAGCTGTTTTCCGATCCCGCGATCAAGGGAATCGTCGGGCCGATTGCCAGTACGCAGATTCAGGCGGCTTCACCGGCGATCGCGAGATCCGGGGTTCCCACCATGATCGGCGGCACCGACCCCAGCCTCACGCGCATCGATAACAAGTGGGTGTTCCGTGCCCGGCCCAACGACCTGTACTCGTCCAAAGTCATCGCGGACTTCGGCGTCAACACACTGAAGCTCAGGAAGTGGGCGATCGTCCATGCCACCGATGCGTTCGGGCAGGGCGGGGCGAAAGCGCTCACCGAGGCGCTGCAGGCGCTTGGGGTGACTCCTATCCTCGATCAGGGTTACACCAGCAACTCGCAGGACTTCGCTCCGGTCGTGCTCGCCATCAAGAAATCCGGCGCGGAGGTGCTCGGAACCTATATGACGGTTCCGGCCGACCAGGCGATATTTGCGAAGCAGTTGCGTCAGCTTGGCGTGAATATTCAATGGATAGGGTCGCCAACCACCGCGGCGGTGACAACCCGAAATCTGGCGGGTGAAGCGCTGCACGGCAGTTACGCGGTCGCCGATTTCAACGCGGATGCGAATGAGGCGGCGCGTGAATTCACCAAGAGATATCGCGAGCGCTACGGCATTTACCCGGACAATTTTGCCAGTTGGGCGTACGACGCGCTGCATATTCTCGCGTTGGCCATGAACAACGCGAATAG
This sequence comes from Betaproteobacteria bacterium, assembly GCA_031382195.1. GTDB lineage: Bacteria > Pseudomonadota > Gammaproteobacteria > Burkholderiales > JACQAP01 > JACQAP01. The sequence goes on along the minus strand of JANMYN010000403.1, from coordinate 1,466 downwards.
CACCGAAGCCGAAGCGGTGCGCAAGGCGATCCTCGCCATCAAGGGCTACAAGGGGCTCGAAGGGTCGTACACGTTCGACGCCAGAGGCGACGGCGTGCATGGCTACAACGTGGTGAAGAACGAGGGCGGAAAGATCGTGTTCATCAAGCGAGTCGATTTCCCGGTCGAGTGAGAATCGGCATTAAGTGGGTTGAGAGTCAATTTATTCGGGTCTGCGCATCATTGAAAATCGTAACGAGATATCCCGGATGAACACCCGCTTCCACGAGGGTCTGGGGAACGCAAAGACAAGGCATGACGAAATCGAAATGGCAGGCGCCGGAGCAGAGATGGCGCCGCCATCCAGGCCAGGTAACGGAGCCAGTGTCTTTGGCGGAGAATGACTCCGTTGTATGGAAAATCCAAGGTGAGCCTATGCAGAAACTAGACGGAATTTTCGATAACCAGGACACCATGCAACGTGAGTCCTGGGTATCTGGCGAGTTGAGGGCGCATTGGCCAGCGATTGCGTGCGAGGACATGGCACAGACTCTGATTCCGTGGGAGCGCCGCGTACTTGAAAAACCGTGGGGCTCCTATCCGAATCTGCCTCGCCCTCCGAAGTAAGTCGACGCGCGCAAGGAGACGGGTCCGGCCTTTTGCCTTGTGGATCATGAGGGCAACAAAGAGAAGCCGGCATTAATCTGGCTCGATGCGCAACTCGGCCGACATAGAGAAAGTGCGAAGCTGGATGGACCGGGCCGCGCGCGTCGTCGTGCTCACAGGCGCCGGCATCTCGACAGAATCGGGGATTCCTGATTTCCGCGGTCCGCAGGGCCTATGGACGAAGAACCCCAAGGCGGAGAAGCTCTCCAACATCCATTCCTACATGGCCGACCCGGAAGTGCGCAAGGCGTCCTGGCAGGCGCGCCTCGAGCACACCGCCTGGAACGCGAAACCCAACGCCGGGCATCTCGCGCTCGCGGCGCTGGAGAAGCGCGGCAAGTTGCATGCGCTGATCACGCAGAATATCGACGAACTGCACCAGATGGCCGGCAACTCGCCCGACAAGGTGATCGAAGTTCATGGCACCATGCGCAAAGTGGTTTGCATGGCTTGCGGCATGACGGCACCGATGCACAAGGCGCTGGACCGCGTGCGCGCCGGCGAGGAAGACCCGCCGTGCCGCGATTGCGGCGGCATCCTCAAGAGCGACACCATTTCGTTTGGCCAGGCGCTGGTGCCGGAAGTGATCGAACGCGCACTGCGCGCTGCCGCAGAGGCGGATGTTTTCTTCGCGATCGGCACCAGTCTCCAGGTTTACCCGATCGCCGGTGCAGTCCAGGTGGCGCGCGCTGCCGCAGCGAGGATCGTGATCCTCAACGCCGAATTGACGCCCTTCGATGAGACGGCCGACGCCGTGTTCCGTGATCGCATCGGCGCGATCCTGCCGCAACTGCTGGGGCCGTAGCCGGCCAGGGGCGGGC
>JANMYN010000382.1:0-2758 GCA_031382195.1 Betaproteobacteria bacterium | reverse complement strand
TTTCACTACTCCGCTTTCTTGAAATGATTGTCCGGACCGGGTACTTCCATTCAGGACTGTTCGTCGTGTCCATCGTGATTTAGCTGTCCTGGCTCGTCCTCGCTTCCGTTGTCTTCGACAGGATCTTCTTCGATACCCGTCTCCAAACCTTCGCCAACATCTTCGCTGTCCACGATTTTCTGCAATCCGGCCAGTTTTTCATCCGGCCCGAGATTGATCAGGGTGACCCCCTGTGTAACGCGGCTCATCTGCCGGATTTCCGCGACTCGAGTACGAATCAGCACCCCTCCGGTTGTGATCAGCATGATCCCGTCTTTATCCTCTACCAGGGTAGCCGCTACGACATTTCCATTGCGGGCGCTGGTCTGGATTGCAATCATCCCTTGTGTCCCTCGGCCGTGACGTGTGTATTCTGTGATCGGGGTACGCTTGCCGAAGCCGTTTTCCGTGGCGGTCAGAACCGAAATAGATTCGTTTTCGGCAACCAACAGCGATATGACTTTCTGGCCGACGGGCAATCTCATTCCCCGCACCCCGCGCGAGACGCGACCCATCGGGCGCACGTCCTGCTCGTCGAAGCGAACTGCCTTGCCTTCATCCGAGAACAGCATGATGTCATGCCGGCCTTCGGTCAGCGCGACACCAATCAGGTAGTCGCCCTCGTCGAGATCCACCGCGATGATGCCCGAGGGCCGCGGCCGAGAAAAGTCCGATAGCGGCGTCTTCTTCACGGTACCGTTGGCGGTGGCCATGAATACATATTTGTTCTCGTCGAATTCGCGCACCGGCAGGATCGCCGTGATCTTTTCTCCGTCAGCCAGCGGCAGCAGATTCACAATCGGCTTGCCGCGGCTGGCGCGGCCACCCTGCGGCACGTTGTAGACCTTAATCCAGTACAACTGCCCGCGGCTGGAGAAGCACAGCACGTAGTCGTGCGTATTGGCGATGAACAGGTTGTCGATAAAATCGTCTTCCTTGGTCGCCGTCGCCTGTTTGCCGCGGCCGCCCCGCTTTTGAGCCCGGTAATCGGCAAGCGGTTGCGCCTTGACGTAACCGCTGTGGGACAGAGTGACCACGACGTCCTCCGGAGCGATCAGGTCCTCCATGCTGAGGTCTTCGGCATTAGTCACGATCTCGCTACGACGGGCGTCGCCAAACTCGTCCCTGGTCTCGATTAGTTCCTCGGAAATTATTTTGGTGATGCGCTCCGGCTTTGCCAAGATGTCCAGCAGGTCGGCTATGGTGTCCATCACCTCCCGGTATTCGTTGACGATCTTCTCTTGTTCCAGACCGGTAAGCCGCTGCAGCTGCATTTCGAGAATGCGCTGCGCCTGCACTTCGGACAATCGATATCCGTCCGTCTGCAGTCCGTAATCCGTAGACATTCCCTCAGGGCGCGCATCTCCGACATCTGCCCGGGCCAGCATCGATTCGACGAGTTGCGAACGCCAAGTCCGCGACATCAGCCCTCGTTTGGCCTCGACGGGGGCTGCCGCCGCCTTGATCAGCGCGATGATCTCGTCGACATTGGACAGGGCCACTGCGAGGCCCTCAAGCACATGCCCGCGATCGCGCGCCTTTCTGAGTTCAAAAACAGTACGGCGGGTGATCACCTCGCGACGATGGCGAAGGAACGCGTCAAGTATTTCCTTGAGATTGAGCAGTCGCGGCTGGTTATCGACCAGCGCCACCATGTTCATCCCGAAGGTGTCCTGCATCTGCGTTTCTTTGTACAGATTGTTCAGGACGACTTCGGGCACTTCGCCGCGCTTGAGTTCCACTACGAGCCGCATGCCCTTCTTGTCGGACTCGTTCCTCAGATCGGAAATGCCTTCGATCTTTTTATCGCTGACCAGCTCGCTGATGCGCTTGAGAATCTGATCGCCGCCGACCTGGTACGGCAATTCATCAATGACAATCGCCTGACGATTGCCTTTTTCCAGGTCCTCGATATGGGTGCGCGCGCGGATGACCACCCGGCCCCGTCCGGTTCGGTATCCTTCCTTGACGCCCACAGTGCCGTAGATGATCCCCTTGGTCGGAAAGTCCGGTCCGGGGACGATTTCTACTATCTCGTCGAGCGTGATGTCCGGTCGCTCAAGGATGGCGAGGCAGGCATTGATGATCTCGGCCAGGTTGTGCGGCGGCACGTTCGTGGCCATGCCCACTGCGATGCCCGATGAACCATTGATCAGAAGATTCGGTATCCGGGTCGGCAGAACATTGGGTTCTTGTTCTTTGCCGTCATAGTTGGGAACGAAATCGACCGTCTCCTTGTCGATATCGGCAAGGAGTTCGGATGAAATTTTTTCCAGCCGGCATTCTGTATATCGGTATGCGGCGGCGGAGTCGCCGTCAACCGAGCCGAAATTGCCCTGCCCGTCGATGAGCACATGGCGCATCGAAAAATCCTGTGCCATGCGCACGAGTGCTTCATAGGTGGCAGAATCGCCGTGCGGATGGTATTTGCCGAGCACGTCGCCGACGATGCGCGCGCACTTGACGTAAGGCCGGTTCCAGACGTTGTTGGCCTCGTGCATGGCGAACAAGATCCGGCGGTGCACTGGTTTCAAGCCGTCGCGCACATCGGGCAGCGCGCGACCCACGATCACGCTCATCGCATAATCGAGGTAGGAGCGGCGCATCTCCTCTTCAAGGCTGATCGGAAGGGTTTCTTTGGCGAATTGATCCATCAGGGAAAGTCAATTTTATTATTGCAAAGTGGCATAAAATTACGCCGCCCGAACTCGTACAATGG
>JANMYN010000332.1:0-2366 GCA_031382195.1 Betaproteobacteria bacterium | reverse complement strand
GTTCGCCACCACCTTGGCGCTGATCGCCACGCGCGCCGAGCGCGGCCGCCGATCCTGCCGCGCATACCCCAGGTAAGGAACCGCGGCGGTAATGCGGCCGGCAGAAGAGCGCTTCAGCGCGTCGGCCATCAGCAGGACTTCCATCAAATTGTCATTGGTCGGCGTACAGGTCGACTGCAGAATAAAGACATCCTTGCCGCGCACGTTTTCCAGCAGTTCGACCATTACCTCGCCATCGCTGAAGCGGCCGACCGTGGCACGTCCAAGCGGAATATTGAGGTGTCTGACGACGTCTTCGGCAAGCTTCGGATTCGCGTTGCCGGTAAACACCATCAAGCTGTCATAGGCCATTATCTAGATACTCGGCACGGGATACTGGATGGGGTTGGGAAACCCGATTAACACCGGTCCAAAAATAAAATGAGCCGCAAGCTCGCGGCCGCCCTAACCAGTCTCCAGTCTGCGCCGACCACTCCATTGGACTGGCTGGGGAGGTAGGGATCGAACCTACGAATGCCGGAATCAAAATCCGGTGCCTTACCACTTGGCGACTCCCCAAATATTTTATTCGTCCTCCGACCACAGGGGGTGCCGGTCCAGACCGCGTGCCACGAAGCCCCGCATGTCTGGCGGCAATTCCGACACGACCCGCCGCGCATATTCTTCGCTGTCAAACGAGCAGAAAACGCAGCCTCCGGATCCGGTCATGCGGGCATCGCCGTATTGTCGCAACCACTCGAGATGACGGGCCACCTGCGGGTAACGCCGGCACACCACCGGCTCAAGATCGTTGCGGCCCTGACCGACTGAAAAGGCCGCTATTGTGATTGCATTCGTATTACGTGTCAATTCGGCTGCGGAGAAGATTTCCGCAGTGGAAACAGCAAGTTCGGGCACCAGAATCAGATACCAGGCGGGCGGCAGCTGGAGGGTCTGCAGGCGTTCGCCGATCCCCTCTGCAAAAGCATTTTCTCCGAATACGAAGACCGGCACGTCGGCGCCCAATGTCAGGGCGAGTTGTTGCAGCCGCTCCCGCGTCAATCCCGTACGCCATAGGCGATTCAGCGCAATCAGCGTTGTCGCTGCATCGGAACTGCCGCCTCCGAGCCCCCCGCCCATGGGTAAGCGCTTGATGACGCCGATGTCCGCACCTTCCTGGCACCCGGTCGCCTGTTGTAATGCCTGTGCGGCGCGTACGCTCAAGTCCTGCTCCGCAGGAACGCCCTCCAAGGCAGTGGAGCGGTGGATCAGGCCATCGGCACGCACGACAAAAGACAGTTCGTCACCGTAGTCGATAAAGCGGAACGCGGTCTGCAGCAGGTGGTAACCATCCCGCCTTCGGCCGACCACGTGAAGAAACAGATTGAGTTTTGCCGGCGCCGGAAACACGCTGGCCGCCACAGTCATTCCGGAAACTCCCAGTGTTCGACGATCAGACGCAGCTTGAGCTGCTCATAGGTGAGCGACAGCAGCGCGGGCATGGCGCTATCGCCGAAATATTTGAGATAGGCGATGCGCCAATTGTTCTGCATCAGGCTCTTGAGACGATCGCTGTCGTCACGAGTCTGCGCCTGCACCGGCGCTGCTGGGTCGGCGCGACCGGTCACCCAATAGCGCAGCCCGGCAAGCGGCAGATCCCAGCCGAGAACCTCGCGCGTCAATGCCTGCGCATCATTCGACCGGTATACCTTTTTGTCGCCGGTCGTCAGCGTAGCGCCATCGCTGTCGGCCTCGATCTCGCCAACAACAGAACCGAGCGGGGATAGCAGCCTGAGGGAATCGCGCGTCGCCGAATGGCGCCAGCGCAGACTGGCCGTGTAACCGCGATCGTCGAGTTTGACGGCGACTCTTCCTTTCAGAGAGAACGCGCTGATCGACACATTGGAAGCAGGCAAGACCTGCGCAGGACGAATGGAGGCGCAACCGGCCGATGCCGCAAGGACAGCGCATAGCGCGAGCATCCCGAGCCGAGATTGCATAGGCCGACTTTAGCGCAGAAATTTCTTGATGACCTTCTGCAGCTCGTCGTTTTCCGGATTGTCGCGCAGCGCATCGCGCCAGACTTTTTCCGCGCCGGGCTTGTCGCCCTTGGCCCACAGCACTTCACCGAGGTGGGCTGCAATCTCCGGATCAGGACGTTGCTGGAAGGCGCGTTGCAGATATTGAAGCCCCTGCGCAAGGCGGCCCAGGCGATACTCCACCCAGCCCATGCTGTCGAGTATGAAGGGATCGTCCGGCGACAGCTTGAGCGCCTTCTCGATGTAATCGCGCGCCTCGGCCAGCCGGTCAGTGCGATCGGCCAGAGTGTAACCCAGCGCGTTGTAGGCTTGCGCATGGTCGGGCTTGAGGACTATCAACCGGCGCAA
>JANMYN010000329.1:0-4328 GCA_031382195.1 Betaproteobacteria bacterium | reverse complement strand
CCAGTCACCAGTCACCAGTCACCAGTCACCAGTCACCAGTCACCAGTCACCAGTCACCAGTCACCAGTCACCAGTCACCAGTCACCAGTCACCCGCATGGGACCATTAACCGATATCAAGGTTCTCGAACTCGGCACGCTGATCGCCGGGCCGTTCTGCTCGCGCATTCTGGCCGAATTCGGGGCGCAGGTGATCAAGGTCGAATCTCCGGATGGCGGTGATCCGCTGCGCCAGTGGCGCAAACTGCATGATGGCACCTCGCTATGGTGGTACGTACAGGCCCGCAACAAGAAGTCTGTGACCGTGAACATGCGCGAGCCGGACGGCCAGAAAATCGTGCGCGAACTGGCCGCTCAGGCCGACATCGTCATCGAGAACTTCCGCCCCGGCGCACTGGAGAAATGGGGGCTGGGCTGGGAGGAATTGTCGGAGCGCAATCCGGGACTGGTCATGGTCAGGCTGTCGGGCTACGGCCAGACCGGCCCGTATCGGGAACGCGCCGGATTCGGCGCCATCGGCGAGGCGATGGGGGGATTGCGTTACGTCACCGGGCATCCGGACCGGCCGCCGGTGCGGGTCGGCATCAGCCTCGGCGATGCCGTGGCCTCGCTCTACGGCGTAATCGGGGCACTGATGGCGCTGCGCCATCGCGAAGTCAACGCTGGCAAGGGCCAGGTCGTGGACGTGGCGTTATATGAATCGGTATTCAGCCTGATGGAGAGCCTGCTGCCGGAATTCGATATGACCGGTTTCGTGCGTGAGCGCAGCGGGGCCTCGCTGCCGGGCATCGTGCCGTCGAACACCTACACGACGCGCGACGGCAAGTACGTCGTGATCGGCGCCAACGGCGACTCGATCTTCAAGCGCATGATGATCGCGATCGGGCGCACCGACCTCGCGGAGGATCCGGCGCTCGCGCGTAACGACGGCAGGGTGGCGTGCACCGCCGAACTCGACACGGTGATCGCGGACTGGTGCGCGGCGCACGATCTGGATCACGTGCTGAAGGTGCTCGCGGACGCGCAGGTGCCGTCGGGAAAAATCTACGATATTGCCGATATCGTCGGCGACCTGCAGTACCGCGCTCGCGGCATGATCGAGCAGGCGCGATTGCCGGACGGCAGGCACATGAAAGTACCGGGCGTGGTGCCGAAGCTCATGCATACGCCCGGGGCTACCCGCTGGCTCGGACCGAAGCTGGGCGAGCACACGCGTGAAGTGCTGGCCGAACTCGGCTACGATGAGGGCCGGATCGTGGCACTGAAGGCCCGCGGCATCATTTAATGGGCGCTCGCACGAGCGCCCCGGGGAGGAGCAGGCATGCAGGTCAAGGACATTCTCAAGATCAAGGGCGGTCAGATTTTCAGCATCGGCCCGGATGCGCTGCTGCCGCAAGCCGTGAGCCTGATGGTCGAGCACGACATCGGCTCGCTGGTGGTGATGGAGAAAGGGCAGATGACCGGGCTGCTGACATTTCGCGAAGTGCTCTCTGCGGTGCATCGCCATCGCGGCGACATCCACGAGGTGAAGGTCGACCAGGTGATGGTGGGAGCGCCGATCTGCGGCAATCTCGACGACAGCGTCGATGAGATGCGCGGCGTGATGACCGACAAACACATACGCTACCTGCCGATCAAGGACAACGGCGCGTTGATCGGCGTGCTGTCCTTCCACGATGTCGCAAAAGCATCATTGCGCGCGGCCAGTTTCGAAAACAAACTCCTCAAGCAGTACATCAAGAACTGGCCGGAACAGGACAAGGCCTGAATTTCCAAAGAAGTCACCGCGGAGGACGCCGAGGAAAGGCAAAAAGCACACGAAAACATGAGCGAGATAAAAGTCCGGATTGATGGCTGCGTGACCACCGCTACAAAGTTTTCACACTCGTCAGTTGGATTCTTGTTCCCTCTGCGTCCTAAAAGGGTACTCCACGCTGCGCGAGGGTATCCGCGTCCTCCGCGGTAAGAGCTAAGTCTTTTATGCTTTCCGTAACCCGACGCACACGCTGAACCGTATCACCAATCGTGACCGAAAAACCTTCCAGGAATCTCGTCGACGACGTGCGGCCCCGCGAAGTATGGGGCTGGATGATGTTCGACTTCGCCAATTCCGGCTATACCACCGTCGTCATCACTGCGGTATTCAACGCCTATTTCGTCGCCGTCGTTGCGGGTAAAGAAGTATGGGCGACTTTTGCTTGGACTTTCGCGCTGTCGATTTCCTATGCCCTCATCGTCATCACGGCGCCGCTGATCGGCGCGTACGCCGATGCTCACGCGGCGAAGAAGCGCCTTCTGGCAGTCACGACGATCGGTTGCATCGCCGCGACGGCCGCACTGGCACTGGTCGGCCCGGGCGACCTGGCACTGGGCATCGTGTTGCTGGTCATCTCCAATTTTTTCTTTGGTACCGGCGAAAACCTGATCGCTGCATTCCTGCCTGAACTCGCGAAAGGCAATGCACTGGGCAGGGTGTCGGGCTGGGGCTGGGGGCTGGGTTATATCGGTGGCCTGATCAGTCTCGGCGCATCGCTAGCCTACGTGACCTGGGCGCAGGCGCGGGGACAGACATCCGCCCAGTTTGTGCCGGTCACGATGCTGATCACCGCGCTGCTGTTCGCGGTTTCCGCGCTGCCCACTTTCCTTTATCTAAGGGAGCGCGCCGTGCCGCAGAGACTGCCCGGCGGTGCGTATGCGAATGCATTCACGCGTACCTGGGAAACCTTGCGCGATGCCGGCCGGTATCGCGACCTGATGCGCTTCCTGGTCTGCATCCTGTTCTACCAGGGTGGGGTGCAGGCGGTGATCTCCCTGGCCGCAATTTATGCGGAGCAGGCAATGCATTTCACCACGCAGCAGACCATCATGCTCATCCTGGTGGTGAATGTCACCGCCAGCATCGGCGCGCTGGCCTTCGGACACATACAGGACAAGCTGGGTCATGTGCGCACGCTGGCGATTACGCTCGCCGGATGGTGCGTGATGGTGTTGCTTGCATGGCGCGCCGAAGGCCCGGCGATGTTCTGGATCGCGGCCAATCTTGCCGGCATCTGCCTGGGCGCCAGCCAGTCGGCAGGACGCGCGCTGGTTGGCTACATGACCCCGCCGGACCGGCGGGCGGAATTCTTCGGCCTGTGGGGGCTGGCGGTGAAATTGTCCTCGATCCTCGGTCCGATCACTTACGGCCTGGTCAGTTGGATATCGGGAGGCGATCATCGTCTGGCGATCCTGATTACAGGGGGCTATTTCGTCATCGGGCTGGCGCTGCTCGCCGGCATTGACGCACGGCGCGGGCATCTCGCTGCGCTAAGCGACAAATCGTAGGGCTCACCACGAAGGCACGAAGAACACGAAGAAAATCACCAAAGTTGATCTTTTGCTCTTCTTCGTGTTCTTCGTGTCGTGGTGAACATCGAGGTTTTACTGCTTGGCCTCTTTGGTCAGCGTTGCGGCAGCAATGTGGAACGCGGGTCGCCACCGAGGTCCTGCAGCTCAAGTTGCAGATAGCGGTGCAACGCATTCTGCCGGTGCGTGGTCGTGTACAGCGACCAGTCGCGGTAGGCGGGCAGGATCGCCTTTTCCACCGATTCCATCAGGCTCGAGCTTTCGGCGTAAAGGGACTTGATAACCCGGTCAAGCGCGTCCAGATAGGCGGCTGTCTCGATGATCGCCTGCGGACCGGATACCGGGCCGTGGCCCGGCACGATGCGCGCCGGCGCGAACTCCTGTAGTCGGCGCAGCGCATGTTGCCAGCCTTCGAAATCGCTGTCGCGGATGTCGGGGATGCGGCCAATGGAAACCAATCCACCCGCGAACAGCACGCCGCTGGCCTGATCGAGCACGGCCAGGTCGCCCGGCGTGCTGGCCCAGCCCAGGTAAAGCAACTCCAGTCGCCGCCCGCCGGCAAAGATGGTCGTGGCGGCATCGATCTCGCGTTGCGGCAGGACCAGCCGGGTCCCTTCGAGTTCTTTGCCCAGTACCGGCTTTAGATTTTCCAGGCAATGATGGCACCTCGCCTTCATCAGCTTGGTCGTTTCCCGATGAGCCAGAATCTGGATGCCGCCTTCGGAAAAAGCCGCATTGCCGAACAGGAACTCCTGCACCGCATGGGTGACGATCACCAGTTCAACCGGCTTGTCGGTGACGCGCGCAATCGCCTCCAGCATGCGCCGGCCATGGCGATGGGAGGTGCCAGTGTCGATGACGACCACGCCCGCAGGACCCACAATGAAACCGCTGTTGCCGACGAAGCCGCGGTTTGCCGCAGAGATTTCGCCCGCGTCACCGATGAAAGCGTAGACATTTTCTGCAACCTTCTCCGGTTGGAGC
>JANMYN010000272.1:0-3050 GCA_031382195.1 Betaproteobacteria bacterium | reverse complement strand
AACCCGAGAACTTGGAAAACGCACAACCGTAACGCATGGCGTGACCGCGTACGGACAATACCGCTGTTCCCTCGCCCCTCGTCCCTCGCCCCTCACCCCTCATAGTCCCTCGCCCCTCACTCCTCATAGTCCCTCGCCCCTCGTCCCTTATTTCACTTCAGATTCGGACACTGCTCGCCGGGATCGACGTCTTTGAAGGTCGAGAGCATTTTCACACTGCCGTCCTTCTGCACCTGGGCCAGGTACATGGTCAAAGGCGCGTGACGCTGTTTGCTCATCTTGATCACACCGCGCGGCCCTTCGAAGGAAACCTGCGACAGCGCCGCGATAACCTTGTCGGGATTGGTCGAACCGGCCTTTTCCACCGCCAGCTTGTAGGCATAAACACCTTCGTACTGGGGTACGGACAAATCGTTCGGCGTTTTCAGGCCCGCGCCGAACTTCTTCTGCATCGCAGCCAGGAAAGCCTTGTTCTTCGGCGAATCGATGTTGGTGAAGTAAGAACCTGAAATGAAAATGCCTTCGGCATCGGGACCCATGCTCTTCGCCGTGCCTTCGTCGACCGCCAGGTTGCCGTAGGGAATCTTCACGCCGGCCGCGCGCAATTGCTTGGTCAGCGTGACGTTTGGCGCACCGCCGGCGGTCGAAGTGATCAGCGCCTCGGCCCCCGAAGATTTCAGTTTGCTGATGATCGACGTCCAGTCCGAGCCGTCCATGGGCAGGTATTCTTCACCCAGCACCTTGCCGCCGGTCTTCTCGATGTAGGCGCGGGTAAATTCAAGCATGCCGCGCCCGAACGCATAGTCGCTGCCGATGAGGAAGAAGGTCTTCGCCTTGTAGTTCTTGGCGAAGTAATCGACGATGGGGGCAACCTGCTGGTCGGGCACCCACGCATTGACAAAGAGATACTTGTTGCACGAGCGGCCCTCGTAGAACGAGGTATAGATGAACGGCGTCTTGCCGCGCGTGACTATCGGCAGTCCCGCATTGCGCGCGGCGCTGGTCTCCATGGAGATCAGCACGTTCACCTTCTTCTGAAAAATCAGCGAATCGAAGGCCTTCTGCGCGCCCGCTGCGCCGCTGCCGTCGTCGGCGACTTCAAGCACGACTTTCTTGCCCAGAATCCCGCCTTTTGCATTGATTTCATCGACCGCCAGTTCAGCGGATTGCACGACCGAGGGCGCCACCACGCTGTTGGCGCCGCTTAAGCCCACCGGAATGCCTATTCTGATGACGTCTTCCGCCAGGGCGACATTGCTGAAGAGCATTACGCCCGTCAGCGCCGCGCCGACGGACAATCGAATAGTCTTTTGTGACATGGGTAACCTCCACATTAAGGATTTCGGTTCAGGGAACACGGGCCGTTGCAGTCTCGCGGGTCCGTGCTGACGCTTCTCATTGTTTTCTTTCATCGGCCGCAGCGTGCCATTGCAAGCGCCATGCCACCCGGCCGCGATCGGTAGAACCGTTGAATCGGCGCCTCGCGCGCGCCGAACACACCGCCTTGCGCACTGGACGCGTGCATTCTGGCGAGGCGCGCACCAGCGCAATGCCGTTGGCGTGTGCAACTCAACGGCGCCAGTCGATCACGGCGCGTGCAAGGCTGTCAAGGCACGAATCCCTTCCCGGCCTGCATGCGACAATATTCGCAAAATATGATCATCGGGAGGCATTTCGGGCGAAAATTTCCCATCCCGCGTCGCGCAGCCGATAATCCCGCAAAATGCCAATGACAAACCGGACCATGAGCTTGGGAACAACGTGAAGCCGCAGGCACTGCTGATGATTGTGCTCGGCCTGTTGATCGGCCCCGGCTACTATGCTTTCTGCGAGCAGGTGAGCGGCCGGCGCGGACAGAGCTACGCCCTCACGGAACGCGGCGATCGCTGGACCCTGCCGGATGGTTCGATACTGCGCTCGCCCAGTGGACTGGCCTACAAGCCGGTACCGCTGGAACTTACCCCGGAGTTCAACGGTTACCGGCTGAGATTCAGCTTCAATGTAACGCAAGCCGATTCCGCCGCCGACACGATCAACAACTATCAGGTCAGCCTGATGCAGGGCGATATCGGCGTGGTCGAGCGCGGCATCCAGGTCAAGGGTCGCGGCGCGGTCGCCGTGGTGCTCGATACGCTGCAGGTCTCTTATGCCAGCAGCTATCTGCTGGTGCTCGCCGAAGTCGGCAAACCGCCTCTGAGCGTTTCCGGGGTGAGTCTGCAGATCGATACCAACGTGGAGAAGCCGAGAATGTGGGTCACGGGGATCGGCCTGGTGCTGCTCGTTTTCGGCATTGGCATGCAGTTGCGTGAAGTCTTCGTGCAGGCACGCAAGCGCTGAATCGGTCGGACGGCGGAGAAAACGAGGAGGCTTGAATCATGATTTGGTTGATCACGGGTCTGGCACTATTTCTCGGCGTTCATGTTTTCTCCAGTCTGCGTTTGGCACGCGAGCGCCTCGTCGCCAGACTGGGGGAAGGTCCTTATAAGGGTCTTTATGCGCTGCTCTCCCTGGCCGGTTTCCTGTTAATCGTTACCGGCATGGGCAGGGCGCCGTCGGTCGAACTATGGGAGCCGCCCGAATGGGGGCGCCATGTGGCGATCTGGTTCATGCCCTTCGCGCTGATCCTGTTCGTCGGCGCATACATTCCCGGAAACCTGAAACGATTTACTGCGCATCCGATGCTTTGGGCGGTTACGCTGTGGGCCCTGGTACATCTGCTTGCCAACGGCGACCTGACAGGGCTGCTGCTGTTCGGGGGTTTCGGCGCCTATGCCCTCTATGCGATGTGGTCGCAGAACCGCCGCGGCGCGCAGCCTTCGTCGACACGCCGCTCGATCGCAGGCGACATTGCCGCCATCGCTACGGGGCTGATCGCCTACGCGTTGCTGCTGAAATTCCACGCCGGCCTGTTCGGCGTCGCAGTGTCGTATTGACCGGGAGAATCCTCTTCGGCGCTGTCATGGTCAACTTCCCGGTAGTTCTTTCGGGATCGTGAAATAAAACGTGGCCCCGCCATCGACGATGCCTTCGCCCCAGATTCTGCCACCGTG
>JANMYN010000270.1:0-2740 GCA_031382195.1 Betaproteobacteria bacterium | reverse complement strand
CGGGCCCGAACATCTGCACCGCCTGTTTGGCACCCTTGATCGTTACCTTGTTGAACATCACCGTAGCCGGCTTGGTTAGCAGGTTCGGCGCCACCACCGCAAGCAGCGAGGTAAAGCCGTCCTTGTTGTTGGTCAGCGCGTTGCAGAATGCCGCCTCCACAGGGCTGCCACGCGGACCGATCAGCAAGTCGATGTGCGCTACTTCATTGCCCTCGCCGACCAGTGATTCGCCGACGCATACACCATTGATTTTCGCCATTTACTCCTCCTTCGGTTCTTGACCTTGGTTGTTGATCGAACACGGGCCGAAGCCCGCCACTTACTACGAGCTCATCCGCTGGCGCCATCCTCGGCCCGACTTTCCAGTAAAACCTTGTCCAGCGAATCTTCCAGATCCATCGCAACCAGGGTGGCCACTGTCAGGTCGGCACTGGTGCCCGGATTGATGGATCGTGCCTTCAACTGGCGATCGAACGCCTCCAGTTCCGGCATTTCCTGCGCCGGGTCGCCGGCTCGCTCCAGCGCCTGACTCAAATCGCGCGCCTGCAGACTGACCGAGGCGGCCACTTCCCCACCATGCTTGCGCGCTACATGACTGTCCGGGTAGCGCGCCAGAAATGTTAGATAGACAATCACGGCGGCCCACTCGCGGTTGAGTCCCCGTGCGATCCCATCCTCCAATGCAGGCAACCCGGTTTCGAAAATGTCCCGGTAGTCGGTCACGTACTGATGCGCAATCCGGTCCCGTGCACTCGCTTCGCCCATGGCTTCGCGCAGCGTGACGCTGGGAGACTGTGCAACGTCATGACGATCCGACCGCCCCAGTCCGCCCGGCTTCGCCATGCGAATCGCGCGATAGGTGAGTTCGGCATCGTACTCATCGAGTCCCGCCAGCACGGGCCTTAGCCGCTCGCACAGAATTAACTCGTTCGATGAACCGATCGCCGCGTGCACAAGCGGCGCGCACAACAACACGATCCCGAGGTTCGTGTTGAATTGCACGACCGCCTGAGTCGCCTCGACGGCACGCAAAATGCGCTGACCTACGTCGGCCGCTGGCGCCGCAATTGCGACGGACATGACCTGCGCGCTCGCAACGAAATCCTCCGCGCGCATGCCATGACCGGGCGAGGCAAAGCTGACGTTGCCGGGCTTGAATGCGCGAACGTCGGTAATGCATGCGGCGCGGACCACTGCGGCCACGGCCGGCGGCTTAAGGGCATAGGTGTGCGGGGTCTTCATGCGACCGAATGCAGCGCTGGCCGCCGCAGATGCCTGTCGATAAAATCGCTCACCAGCAGCTGGGCGATGCTGCCCGGGGTGACTGACTGCAATCCCTTCCACGCCGGGATGCCGTTGACTTCGACTACTTGAAGGCGATCGTCGCGATCGCGTATCAGGTCCACCCCCGCGTAATCCATCTGCAATGCGAAGCAGGCCTTTTGTGCCAGGGCACGCAGATCCTCGTGTTCGGATAAATCGACCGCCGCGCAAGTGCCGCCCTGGGAAACGTTCGTGATCCAGTTTTTTCCCTGGCGTTTCATTGCCGCCACCGCGACACCATTGATGACGAATACGCGCCAGTCGTGCCACCCGGTACTGCCGGGCTCGACGTAGCGTTGCAGGTAGTACACGCCGTCGTAGTCCTGACCCGGCGGAAGCTCGCCAAGGGCCGCGATTCGCTTCAGGCCGACGCCCTGCGAACCGAACAACGGCTTCACGACCAGTTCCCGCCCGGCGGCGATTTCCGCATGCACGACGGCCACTGCTTCGGGCGCCGATTCCATAACCCACGTCGCCGGAGTCGCAATACCTGCGTTCGCCAACACGAAACTGGTCATGGCCTTGTCCACCGTGCGCTCGATCGCGCGGCCGTCGTTGTAAACCGGCACGCCCAGCAGCTTGAGCGCGTGCAATACGTCCAGTCGCAATACCACTTGCTCCAGCGTGCCGCCGGGCACGCCTCGCACGAACACGCCGTCGGGCAAACGGTCTTCGAATCCGGGCAGGACGATGCTGCACCCGGGGCCGTGCAAATCGAACCGGCAATCGCGCAATGACACGAATCGGCTCTCGACACCGCGCGAGCCAAACGCATCGCGCAACCGGGCGCCGTGCCAGCCCGGCTCGTCAGTCACGATTGCTACCCGAGCGCTATCTTTTGATGGTCGTGGCATATCGTTCAAGTCACCTAGAAAAGCAACTCTCACCGCAGAGGACGCGGAGGCAAAACGACAATAAGAACGTCACTTTCCAGACGCAAGGAAACTCATCAAAAAACCCGGCGTTTGGCATCCCTTTGTATCCTCATGTCGTGATGGTTTGCATCTTTGCTTTTCCTCCGCGTCCTAAAAGGGTACTCCACGCTGCGCGAGGGTATCCGCGTCCTTAAGGTGAAACACTTACGGCTGAAGCTGCTGCGGTGAGTGCTTTGCATCAGATCAATTATCAACTGAAAGACTGTTCCAGCAACTTCTCGTCGATCGCCCCGGCATGGAAGGTCTTGCCACTTTTCAGCGCGGTCACCGCAACGAGCGCCGGTGCGAATAAATGCGGATCGATGCGATAAAAATCGTATTCCGCGTCCTTGAACACACGTGCAAACGGCTTGCCATAATCCCTGGATACGCCCGAGGGTAGATTCGTCGCAAGCCGCTCGGCGTCATCGTCGTCGCAATCGACGAACAGCTGCACGCGGCCGCCAAACAAAATCGCGTCGTTGGTGCGCCCCATGGCCGTC
>JANMYN010000265.1:0-5564 GCA_031382195.1 Betaproteobacteria bacterium | reverse complement strand
CGCGGCAGTTGCGCACTGACGATCTGAACATGCGATCTGCAAAGCACTTTCTGCAGTTCAAGGATTTGTCTCGTCACGAATTCGGTCACCTGTTCGAGCGTACGCACTGGATCAAGCAGCAGTTCAAGGCTTACAAACCCTATCAGCCGCTCTTCGATCGCACGCTGGTGATGATTTTCGAGAAACAAAGCACGCGCACCCGGTTGTCATTCGAGGCAGGCATGCATCAACTGGGTGGGTCGGCGATATTCCTGAGCACGCGCGACTCCCAACTCGGCCGTGGAGAACCCGTAGAGGACGCCGCACAGGCCATTTCGCGCATGTGCGATATCGTGATGATCCGGACGTTCGAGCAGGACATCATCGAACGCTTCGCTGCGCATTCCCGCGTACCGGTAGTCAATGGGCTCACCAACGAATACCATCCCTGCCAGATCCTGGCGGACATCTACACCTACATCGAACACCGCGGACCGATCCAGGGAAAGACCGTCGCCTGGATAGGCGACTCGAACAACGTCTGCAATACCTGGCTGCAGGCCGCGGAGGTGCTCGATTTCAACGTCCACGTCTCCACGCCGCCGGGTTACGAAGTGGAGCCCGAACGTGCCGGCCTTTACGGAACCGACCATTACGAGGAATTTTCCGATCCGATGGAAGCCGCGCGCGGAGCGGATCTGGTAACGACGGATGTCTGGACCAGCATGGGATTCGAGGCGGAGAACGAAGAACGCAAACGCGACTTCGAGGATTGGCAGGTTGACGTCGAAATGATGAAGCGCGCCGCCCGCGATGCGTTGTTCATGCATTGCCTGCCCGCGCATCGTGGGGAGGAAGTTGCCGCGGAAGTAATTGATGGCGCACAGAGCGTGGTCTGGGATGAAGCTGAGAACCGGTTACACACCCAGAAGGCATTAATGGAATTTCTTCTGCTCGGAAACGTCGAGCCCGTTTAAGGATGAAAAGGAGTGGCTTGTCGGCGCGCGCACGCAACCAGCCTGGCACGCAAGAACGCACCCGCGTCAGGCGTTGTCGAAAGCTGCGGGGACATCGGACGAATACGCTGCGGGAACCTAAGTCGTGCCTGCAGTCCGCGATAGTGAAGTTACTCTCTAAGGAGCAATCATGATCAACGTGGGCTTATTCCGAATCGCATTGATTCTGTCTTTCCTGCTTCCGCTCGCCGGCATCTGCGCCGACGATGATGTGTCTTGGATTGCCGACAAGAGCGGTTGCAAGGTCGCCAACCCTTTCCCGCAGCCAGGCGAATCCATTGCCTGGAACGGTCAGTGCAAGAACGGTACGGCGGACGGCAAAGGTATCCTGCAGTGGTACATCAACGGCAAGGCGGCCGATCGTTACGAGGGCACGCTGAAAGAGGGCTGGGCAGAGGGCAAGGGCACGCTCACCCGGGCGGAAGGCGGGCGCTATGACGGCGGATGGAAGCACAGTTTGCAAGATGGAGACGGGCGCTACGACGCACCGGATGGAAGCTGGTACGAGGGGCAATGGAAGGAAGGCCAGCCGCATGGCCATGGTCAGTATCGATCCCCAGACGGCCGGTTGTTCGTCGGGGAATGGGTAGACGGTGTTTATGAAGGCGACATGGATGCCGACGACAATCCAAATAAGACGTGATTGAAAAAACAAGGAATAGCGTGAACAAAAAAAACGCAGAAAAACCGATCAAGAAAGTCGTTCTGGCTTATTCAGGCGGGCTCGACACATCGGTCATCCTGAAATGGCTGCAGGACACCTATCACTGCGAGGTCGTCACCTTCACCGCCGACATAGGCCAGGGAGAGGAGGTAGAACCGGCGCGCAGAAAAGCCAAAAAGTTTGGTGTTAGCCAGATTTATGTTGAGGATTTGCGCGAGGAATTCGTCCGCGATTTTGTCTTTCCGATGTTCAGGGCGAACGCACTTTACGAAGGCGAATACCTGCTCGGCACCTCGATCGCGCGTCCGTTGATCGCCAAGCGTCTGGTCGAAATCGCCCGCAAGACCGGGGCCGATGCCGTTTCTCATGGCGCAACGGGCAAGGGAAACGATCAGGTGCGTTTCGAGCTTGGCGCCTACGCGCTGATGCCCGATGTGAGAATCATCGCACCGTGGCGCGAATGGGATCTGTTGTCGAGGGACAAGCTGCTGGCATATGCCGACAAGCACGGCATCCCAGTGGATTTCAAGAAACGCAAAGGCGGCGGCGCGCCCTACTCGATGGACGCGAATCTGCTGCATATTTCCTATGAAGGCGGCATCCTCGAAGATCCGGATTTCGAGCCGGAAGACTCGATGTGGCGTATCACTGTTTCGCCTGAAAAGGCGCCCGGCCGCCCGGAGCAAGCCGAGCTGGAATACCGCCGGGGCGACATCGTCGCGGTCAACGGCAAGAAGATGACGCCGGCGCAGGTCCTGACGAAACTCAACCAGATCGGCGGCAAGCACGGCATCGGACGCCTCGACATTGTCGAAAACCGGTATGTCGGCATGAAATCGCGTGGCTGCTACGAAACGCCGGGCGGCACAATCATGCTCAAGGCGCATCGGGCCATCGAATCCATCACCCTGGATCGCGAAGTCCTCGCGCTGAAGGATGACCTGATGCCACGTTATGCGCGCATGATCTACAACGGCTACTGGTTCAGCCCGGAGCGCCTGTTGCTACAAAATCTGATCGACGATTCGCAGCAGACGGTGAATGGCAGCGTGCGTCTTAAGTTGTACAAGGGCACGGTGCTGGTCGTCGGTCGTGCCTCCAAATCCGACTCCCTGTTCGATTCACGAATTGCCACCTTCGACGATGACAAGGGCGCTTACAATCAGGCCGATGCGGCTGGTTTTATCCGCTTGAACGCATTGCGCCTGCGGATTGGCGCCAGACGCCGGAGGAAATAGCAATGCTTCGGCAGTTGTCCGTATGCCGGCCGGGACGCATCCGACTGGATCAGGAAGTTCTGAGGAAAGGCTAGATCATGCCAAGCTTCGACATCGTCTCTGAGGTCAATCAGGTGGAACTGAGGAACGCGCTCGATCAGACCAACAAGGAAGTCACAAATCGATTCGACTTCAAGGGATCGGACGCCCGCGTGGAACACACGGACAAGAATCTGACGGTCTTCGCCGACGATGACTTCAAGCTCGACCAGGTCTACGACGTGCTGATCGGCAAACTGACCAAGCGCGGCGTGGACGTGCGCTGCCTGCAGCGCGGCAAGGTGGAAACGATCAGCGGAGACAAGGTCAAGCAGGTGATTACCGTCAAGGTTGGGATCGACCAGGAGTTGGGGAAGAAAATCCAGAAGCTCATCAAGGACGCCAAACTCAAGCTACAAGCGAGTATCCAGGGTGACGCGGTGCGCGTGTCCGGCACCAAGAAGGACGAACTTCAGCAGGCCATCGCGCTCGTCAGGAAAACCGTTACGGATTTTCCCATTCAGGTCGGCAATTTCAGGGACTGAGGCCAGTGCTGAGTGCTGAGTGCTGAGTGCTGAGTGCTGAGTGCTGAGTGCTGAGTGCTGAGTGTAGTTGGAAGTTCTCCTTCAGTTTCAGTTCGCAGTTCCCGACTTGTTTTTTCCCGCTCCTTCGCAGCACCCAGCACGCAGCACCGCTTTTTCCGCTTTTCAGGTTTTTAGCCCCTTGACCCAGTGGTCGTAGAGACGGTCAGCAACGCCGCGCATCGCAACAATTTTTTCCTGCATGCGGCTCTTGATCTGCTCGGCCGACTGCACTGCGGGGCTGCCCTTGCTCCCGGCGATCTCTTCCGCGCCCGATTCGCACCAGGAATCGATGAGCTGCTCAGTCATTTCCAGGTGGCATTGCATACCGAGGTTCTTGCCGACGACGAAGCCCTGATTCTCGCAATTGCGGTTACCCATGATGCGTACCGCGCCGGGAGGAATTGTGAAGGTTTCCCCGTGCCAGTGAAAGGATTCGAACCGCTTCAGTCCGGGCCCGAACCATGAACGCGCTTCCGGCCTGTCGTCAATCTCAATTTCGCCCCAGCCGATTTCCTTGATGGGATTGCGCCCCACGCTCCCGCCCAGTGCCTTGGACATCAGTTGCCCGCCGAGACAATGTCCAAGAACAGGCACATCGACGGAAACTGCTCTGCGAATCAACTCGAGTACCGGCGCAATCCAGGGCAAGTCATCATTGACGCTCATCGGCCCGCCCATGAATACCAGTCCGCTGAATTCCCCGACATGCGTGGGCACAGGCTCACCCTGGTCCAGAGCGACCAATCGCCAAGGCAGGTCGCGAGAATCGAGATACGTGGCAAAATAGCCCGGCCCTTCCGTGGGCGAATGACGGAATATTGCGATCGGCTTCATCGGCAAAGGATTCTTATGCGGTTCACCTCCGCAAATATTACGCGAGTTCTGGCAGTGCTTTGCGCCTTGGCCATACCGGCGTGGGCAGCCGACATGAGTGTCGTAGCGCTGTTTCCGGGCAGAGCCATGGTAATCGTGGACAAGGGCAAGCCGCGCACAATGCGCGCCGGTGAAACTTATGCTGGTGTTACGCTAATCAGTTCGACCAGCGACGAAGCGATCGTATCGATCGCCGGCAAGCAGCAACGACTGCACATCGGAGAAGGCGTCTACAGCGCGCTGTCGGTCCAGAGCGAGCGCGCCACCGTAGTCCTGATGCCGGACAAGAACGGGCATTTCGTGTCGCTCGGCAGCATAAACGGCGCATCTGTCCGGTTCCTGGTCGATACCGGCGCCACGATGGTCTCGATGAGCGTGGACGAAGCACGCCGCGCCGGGGTCAATTATCTGGCCGGCGAACGTGGCTACTCGCAAACCGCCAACGGCGTCACCGCCATCTACAGAGTAAAGCTTGCCAAAGTTACCCTGGGAGACATCACCTTGCAGGATATCGACGGTATGGTGCAAGAGAACGGTACATTGCCCATTGTATTGCTGGGCATGAGTTTCCTCGGCAAGCTGGAAATGCGCCGCGAAGGCAGCAGCCTGACCCTCACCAAGCGCTACTAAAAGACCAGATCAGAAACCCTGCCAAAAAAAAAGGAAATTGAATAATGATCCACGAGCTGCGCATCTATCACGCATTCCCCGGCAAGCTGCCCGCACTCAACGCGAGATTCTCGAATCACACCCTGAAGCTATGGGAGAGATTCGGTATTCGTCAGGTGGGCTTCTGGACGACTGCGATCGGGGAGAGTAATAACGATCTGTACTACATCCTGGAATGGGAGAATCTTGCGGAGCGCGACCAGAAATGGAACGCTTTCGCGACGCACCCCGACTGGCTGGCGATACGCGCCGAGACCGAGAAAGACGGTCCACTGACAACGCACATCACCAACCTGATTCTGGCGCCCACTGCGTATTCGAAGATGCGTTGAGCTTGGCATGCATGCGGGCCGCGGGCGCGTCGATCCCGCGCTCCGCCGCCGCTACATCGATTCCTTGATGAAACGCCCGTTGGTGGCCTGGATGGGCCGTGCATTCATCGGATAAAGTCTTGAGAATACCGCCACTTGTTCGGGGGAAATGCCGACCGGATTTTTCATCACGATCCACTGCACGCCCTCCG
>JANMYN010000225.1:0-2956 GCA_031382195.1 Betaproteobacteria bacterium | reverse complement strand
TGGCTAAGTCCGCAATAACAGGGCGAGTCCTCGCGGTTCAACCTCGCATCCGGCTGCTACGGACCTTCGATCAGCGCCAGCACAACTATCCCGGCTACGCCCTTCTGATCGAATCCGACACCTCGCCGTATCGGGTCGGCGTCGGACCCGCTGCCCATGCGAAGCACCGCTTTTGCGCGGGAGGAACCTTCTCCGCGGAAGTCGAATCGATTGCGAATCCGGAACTCGAAACCGTCGACTACTACAAGGCGGCAAAGATCCAGTTCAAGCCGGGCGAACCCCAGACCGCCTCGCCGCCCCCGTGGTCAGGCGTGCCGCCCGAACTCGCCATCTACCGGGAGCGCGGCCACCGGCGCCTCGCGGAGGCCACATACGAATCGTTCTGCCACTCGTGCATCTGGGGATGCCGGATGCCGGTGGAAATGATCATTGATCAATGGAACCCCAAAGAAAAACAATATCGCCGGGAAACGTTCTGCTACGGACCAAAATCCTGTCCGAAATACCAGGCAGGTCCGGTACGCAAGGTTCCTGGCAGAAACAATACGGTCTGGGAAGAAGAAGACTGGGTCGACGAAAAGGCGACATCCGATCGGGGACCGGACGATTGATATCGGTGTGCCGCGGCCATGCGATATCACAATAGGACGCAATCGGTCGACATCATTGGCCTGTTCCTTGCGTTGACTGTCGTTACGCGGCACGGGGCATCACCGCGCCATTCGACAGAGCGGCTTGCGTAGGGTTCTCCAATCCCCCGCAGCGCAAAATTTTCGTTTCAGGCCCCAATATTCCGGCCGTTATTAACAGGCAGGACTTTCGTCCCAGACGGCCCGATTCTTGCGTCGAATAAACGCATAGACAGTTTACGGCGCGAAGTTGTAAAGCAACGCGCCCACCATCGATTCCGGAAAATATTGCCAAAATCCCTTTACATGCGACGTAATGCACGCCGCGTCCCGCTGCTGTCCGGCTGGTGGAACGATGCGCGCTTTTTCTGGCACACCAGAAACAAGGCTCCGTGGATCGCCGCGTTGATTGTCGGGGGCGTCATCGCGACATTCAGTGCAATAGCGTATCGGCTCGAATCGAACAGCCTGGAAAAGCGCGAGCTGACCTGTCTGGCGCTGAATGTCTATTACGAAGCCCGGGGGGAGCCCTTGGCGGGAAAATACGCGGTGGCGGAAGTCACGATGAACCGCGTGATCTCGCGCCGTTATCCGGGAACCGTCTGCGAAGTTGTCTACGAGAAGAGATGGGACCGGCTGCGCAAACGTTACGTTGGCGCATTCTCATGGACGGAGTTCGATATCGTTCCGCATCCTGATGGCGATCAATGGCGGCGGGCCAGGGAAGTGGCTGAAGCCGTTTACTCTGGGGAGAAACCGCCACGCCTGAACGGCGCCTTGCACTATCACGCGAAATACATCAAACCGAACTGGGCGCGCGGCCAGCAACCCGTCGCGCGCATCGGCGGGCATGTTTTCTACAAGTGACCATGAAATCCTTCGGTTCGGCACTTCATCTCGGCTCTTTCCTTCTTCTGCTCGCCTTGATTCCCTATACGCTGTTTGCCAGCTTCTGGTTATATATCGCGGTTTCCTCCTGGACGCCCGGCTCTGCCAGTCCAGTTGCCTATGCCATAACTCGCTTAATTGCATGCATCATTCTCATTTTTGCTCTGTGGCGGCTGCGGGAAACGGGCTTACGCCTGCGCAAGAAAAACCCACCCGGCCGATAAGGATGCGGTGCAACTGCAATTCTCAACGCGAAGGCGCCAAGAATTATTTTCAGTACCTAGTATCGGGCGCAGACGGTCGTTTGCAACCCGTCACTTGGGTGCAGGGCCCGATGTGGGAAGCTCGCGCCGGAGCAAGGAGATATCGTGCTCCTCAGCCACTTTGGAAGCGTATCGAATGTTCTTGTCTATCTCCTCGAAGTAAGGATTGCTTCCGTCGAAATGACGCTGCACAAACTTGTGCGTCCCTCCGAGCTGCTCGTTCATGCGCGCGGCCGCGGTTTTGTAGAAGCGCGGGGTTTTGAAGATCAACTCCTCCACGGAGGTAAAGAGGACTCCGCTGCGATGATCGCGCGTGCCAGTCGACGCTAGTCCTCCTTGCACGAATTCGTCGTACAGCCGATCACGGCACTTTTCAAGATAGCAGCGGTCTGCCATCTGCGCGATGATATCGGCCGTACCCAGCATGTGACCCAGCATCCGGAACATGCGGTTAGGTACCTGAATTCGATTCGCCGGTCGCTCATAACCGGTGAAATGGATGATTTCCTTGGCTACCGGGGCGAGCTCGGGCATGCCGATTTCAGACAGATAGCGCTGCATGAATCTTGCGCCACGCGAAATGTGGATGGGAGTGTACTGGGCACCGTGATCGTGGCGGCTATCGTTTACGTGGCGCAAATATCCTACATCGTGGAGTAATGCGGTCACTACGCCAAAAGCGAACAATCTCGGTCCCAAAGATTGCGCATCCCGTCTTGAACGCTCATACCCGTCCATCAGACGCGCCATTGCCAGCGAGACGTCAAGGACGTGCTGAAGATTGTGATAGGAGGTATCGCATGCGTGGTAATGAGGGTGTTCCCCGCGATAGAGTCTGGCGACGTCGAAGAAACAGGCGTCGAGTTGCTCGGTGTTTGCGTCTGGAAACAGGTCGAGGAAGATTCGATCAATCTCCCGTTTTACCGACGCATCATCGGTAGTATCGACTGTGTTGCTGACGTCGAAATTATTGCGGCGGAGGGTCATCATGTGCGTCACCTGTAATCAGGCTTACTGCGTTGGCGATTCGGGCGCGTGTTTAGCGCTCGCAATGGCTCTGTACTTTGCGACAATCGCCTTGAAGAAATTTTTCAGAGTTATCGGCTCTGGTACTTTGAGCTCCTGCTCATCCACTCCTGGCGGTCCTTGGATGCCAGAATCCGAGGCGGATCCCAT